>JAISGB010000144.1 GCA_031263335.1 Eubacteriales Family XIII. Incertae Sedis bacterium | reverse complement strand
CAAATCCGACAGGATTCGCCGTCATAGTCAAACCTGTCCAATCGGTGAAAGCATAACCCATGCCGAACATGCTCGGAACATATCTCAGGATGAGCATCAGAGATATCGCCGGTATCGCGAGACGCCACGGAACATGGCGCACTTCAAGTTTGGAATGAAGGCTTTTCATTCTTTTTCGAAGAACGTATCGAAATCGGCAAGGCATTGTTCCACGGTTTTCTGCCCCGTGAAAAGCCCTTGGACAGAAGCGCCCGCCTCATTGCTGAAACTCATATTCGGAAGCGCGGCGGTGGCGTCGGGAATGGTTCCGCCCGCCTTGAACACCGGGGCCATCTCCGCGTATGTGCCGCCAAGATCTCCCGAAACGGCCTGGCTCGCCGAGATGACATTCGCCGCTTCCGCGAACTTTGCGGATTCTTCGGGACGGGACCAGAAATCAAGGAAGGTATATGCCGCCTCCGTGTTTTTGAGTTTGCTGTTTATGCACAGACCGCCGGAAGACTGAAGCATCACGCGCGTATCCTCCGCCTTCAAGCCGGGAAACGCGATCATGCCAATGTTGAAATCGGGCGTCTCCTGTTTCACGAGTCCTGCCATACCACCATAGGTAAACATCATGGCCGTGTTGCCGGCGGCGAAATCGGAGATCATCTCGGTCTGATTCATGGCCGCCGCCCCGGGGGCGAACGCGCCGAGATCGATCAGTTGTTTGAGTTGCTCGAGCGTGCGTTTCCAATCCGCGTCATCGGCAAAGGTGACCCGGCCGTCAAGACGCTTTTGCATCCACTCGGAATCCTTTGACATGACGTTGTTGCCCGCCATCACGAATACGTTGTTGTTGTTGACGGCAAGCTCCGCGGCGCCCCATGAGATCGGGATCCGGCCCAACGCCTTGATCTCCTCACAGAGCGCGACCAATTCATCAAACGTGGTCGGAGGCGTGAGATCGTTCTCTTCGAAATAATCCTTGTCATACATGAGCGAGGCGAGCGGACAAAAACCGAAGTCCTTTGCGTATACCTTTCCGTCATACATCATCAGATCCTTTGCCGGTTCATACATGCCCGAGACCCACGGTTGATCCGACAGATCCAAGATATGCCCCGCGTCGGCAAAACGTTGGACGCTCGGAGGGACGGATCCGCCCGCGATCAGATGGATCATGTCAACCCCGTTGCCGGCCGCGAATGTTGATGTGACCTGCGAATCGAATGTCGCGATGTCCCCGATGAATTCCGCTTCGATCTTGATGTCGGGAAACTCCTCCGCGAAATCTTCCAGAACGATATTCATGCCCGGCTCGTTCGTCCGGAGCATGAGCATTGAGAGGGTTTCGCCGGATTCGGCGCCCGATCCGGAATCTCCGCCGGCCGAACCGCCGGAACACGCCCCGAGCGAAAGCGCCGGCGCAATGACCAACGCCAAGACAAAGAGGAGCGCTTTCTTGCCTTTCGATCCCACGCCGCTTTGACGGCTCTTATGATGATACATTTCCCTCTCCTTTCAAAACAACACAAAAAGGACACCTGTCCGCGGTCGCCAAACCATCAATGCGCTAATAAAACCCATTGTGCAGACAGATGCCCTTCTACAGGTTTTATTAGCTGACCCGAAGGTCCGATGATTTGGCAATACTCAGTGTATCACAGGGAAATAACAAAAAGTTCAAAAATTGAATATACGAAATATTCTGAAAACAATGGAGGCTTTCCGCATTTGCGGACCGCCCCAAATTGGTGTAAAATATTCATTATGAATAAAATTTTTGATACGGGCCGGCGGACGGCCCTTTGGGTTCTCGTCTGCGTACTTTCGACAACATTTATCCTCTCTTCCTGTGACGCGGGCGGCGGCGCGACGGCGGCGACGGTCGACGCGGACAATGTCCTGCGGCAATACAGGGACATCCTTTTCTTTCCCCGAAGCGGAGAAGGATATCCGGAGAAGATCAACGCCTACATCTCGGAACGCGTGACAACCATGGGCTATACCGCCGAAACGGACGCGTCCGGCAATGTCATCGTCGATGTGCCCGCGTCTGCGGGCGCGGAGGAACAGCCCCTGACGATCCTGCAATGCCACACCGGCGATGAGATCGCGGTCTCGAAAAGTCGCCTGTTCGACGCGGCAAACGACGGCGTCTTGATCGACGCGTACCGCGAGGATGGGATCATCCAGGGCGACGATACGTCCATGGGCGCGTCCGGCGCCGTGGGCGTCGCGACCATCCTGACCGTCCTGCAAACATCCCTGCGACATGGGCCGATCCGCGCGATCTTTACATGCGGACAGGACGGCGACATGTCCGGCGCGCGGAACCTCGCTCCCGAATATCCGGAGGGACACTGCCTGATCAGCTTAGACGGGAATCGCCTCGGGACGGTGGGGATCGGCGCCGCCTACGCGCTGACCCTGCGCGGCGATTTGAATTTTACGGGCGCCGCGACCCAAGGGCGCCACGCCTATGTTCTGGCCGCCTCCGGATTCGCGGGCGGAAGGATGACGACGAACGCGGGCGAATCGCGAATCAACCCCGTCACGCTCATCACCGAGGCGCTCACGAAAGCGAAGAGCCAAGGCATCTTCTATGAGCTGTGCAATTTTTCCGCAGGTTCGAATGCCCTGCGCATGCCCGAAGAGGCGACGGCCGTCGTCGTTCTGAACGACTACGAGGAAAAGAAATTCATACGAACGTTCGACGAGGGTGCGCGTGAATACCGCGATCGCGCGGGGAAAGATGCGGAGATCGCGATGATCGAGACGGCGGTCCCGGACGAGGTGATGTCGAATGACGAGAGCGCGAACGCGCTCACCTTCCTGTTCGGTCTGCTGAGCAGCGACTTTTCGGCAGACCAAGCGATCTCGGCGACATTGGGCATAGACCGCCTCGATCTTTCCCCCCATCGATTCACCTGTGATATATCCGTCCTCGGCGCCGACGAGGAGGCGGTCGGCAAGATCAACGATGAGAAGGCCAACATCGAAAAATTGTCGTCGATCCCGCTCGTCGAGACGGGCCGCATCCCGGGATTCTCAACCCCCGAGGACAGCGAGGCCGTCCGATTGCTGTGCAAAGCCTACGGCCATGCGCTCGGTGAGGACTGCAAAACCGGCGCGGAAGCGTCGGTCGGGGAATTGGGCTATCTGAAAGAGAAGAATCCCGATTTGGACATCATGTCCATCGGCGTCACGATCGACGGGAGGGACACGGTGAACGAGTCCTTCGAGCGCAACACCTTGGCGATACCCGCCAACGCGATCCTCGAATATTTGACCTCGGAATCCCAAAAGACGCGGTAAACAGGGATCGGCAGGCCGCGCCTCATCGCTTGACGATGCGGGAAAACAATTCGATGTGTTTCGTGAACGGAAAGTTATCGCAGGCGTACAGCGCGTCGAGCTTGTAACCGTTCGCCGCAAGGACCGCCATATTCTCGCAAAAGGTCTTGGGGTTGCAACTGATGTAGAGCAATTCGTCGAGTCCGTACGCGATGATCTTCTTCAGCGCCTTGGGATGGACGCCCATGCGCGGCGGATCCACCACGATCGCGTCGGGGCGTTCCGCGAGGCCGGCCAAGACCGCAAGCGCGTCCCCTTCGATGAACCGGCAGTTGGCGATGCGGTTGCGTTCCGCGTTTTCCCGCGCGGCGCGGATCGAATCGGCGGAGATTTCGACGCCGATCACCTCACGCGCGGCGCGCGCGAGCGCCAACGAGATGACGCCCGCCCCGCAGTAGATATCGAATATCGTCTTTTTCTCCGTATCCGTCATGAGGGACAGCGCGGACCGGAACATCGCCTCGACCGCCGAGGTGTTCGTCTGAAAAAAGGAGAACGCGTTCACCTTGAAGTCGAGTCCCAACATGCGCTCCCGATAGTGATCGCGCCCGTAGAGCGTCTTCACGCGATCGCAACCGACGGTGTCCGCGCGACCGCAGTAGACCGTGTGCAGGACGCCCACCGGCTTCGCCTCAAGGTTGAGGCCGAGCAACAGTTTGACGAAACCATCCTCATCCAATGTCTCCCCGTCCGCGGTGACCAAGTTGATGAGCAACTCTCCCGTGTTCTCGCCCTTGCGAATGACGAGATTGCGCAGGAACCCGCTATGCGTCCGCTTGTGCCGGAAACTGTGTCCCCGTTCCCTCATGTACGCCAAGACCTCACGTCGGATGATGTTGAAGTCCTCGGGTACGATGAGGCAACCGTCCGTATTCAGCACGGACATGTAGCTCTTTTTCCGGTGCAGGCCCAAGGTCATGGAGCCGTCCTTCACCTCGTCCCCGAAGGTGTATTCCATCTTGTTCCGATAGGCGAAGATGTGCGGCGAGGGGCGCGCGCCGGCGTAAAACCCGCAGACGACGTCGTATTCGAGCAGGAGTTCCAACACGCGCGCGTTTTTCGATTCCAATTGTTCCGCGTAGGGGACGCCCTGATAAGTGCAACCGCCGCAAGATTCCGCGTGGGCGCAGACGGGCATGTCACGCCCTTCGCCCACGCCCGGCGCGCGCGGCGAATCGGCCAAGACCGCGCTCATATG
>JAISGB010000139.1 GCA_031263335.1 Eubacteriales Family XIII. Incertae Sedis bacterium | reverse complement strand
ATCCTTTTGCGGGAAGGCGGTGCGGAGGCTCTGCCGGCCGACTGTATGGAAAAGATCGTGCTTTTGACAGAGGCGGGTGTGGACGCGACGGACGTTGCGCTTTGCGGGATCACATCGATGCGCGGGCAGGATGATTGGACGGACGATGCCCACGGTGCGGTCGATGACCGATCTGCGGCCGGTCTTGCCGATCGGTGCGGCCGGGTGGACAAATACGGCGGTTGCGCCGCGATCGTGGCTGCGGTGCGGCTGAAATACGCGCTGATCACGAAGAAGCCCTTGCTCGGCCGAGGCGACGGTGAGGCCGAACTCCTCTCGTTTTTCGGTCTGGAGGGCGGCGCGGGTACGAGCAGCGTGGCGCTCGGGACGGCGCGCGAACTCTGCGCGTATCGGGACAGGACGGCGATCTATCTCAGTATGGAAGCCTATGAATCCAAGCGATTGTGTCCGACCGGCCGAACGGCGGAGGGCGACATGTCCGATTACCTCTACTTTTTCCTTCGAGGCGATCGGGCGCGGTTGCAGCGTCTGCGGGATGTCTTGATGCCGACGGACGAGTTCGGCGTCAGGCGTTTTTATCCGGGGGGAGGATTCAACGCGCTTCGTGAACTGCGCGATGAGGAATGGGACGCGTTCATCGCGGGACTGTGCGAGGGCGGGACGGCGGATTACCTGATCATCGATTGGGGGAACGGATTCGACGCGCGCATGACGCGTTACCTTCCCCTGTCTCGGTATTGTGTGATGGTCACGCGGCGGGACGGCGTAAAATCGACCGATCGGCCGGAGTGGCGGCGGCGCGTCGCGCGCACGTTGGGCGTCGCGGCGGATCGTCTCGCATTCGTGATCAACTTTGCGGACGAGGACGAAGCCCCTGCGAATGAATCCGAAGGCCGAGACGGCGCGGGGTTTGCGCCGGAATATCCGGGATCGGGCGCGGCGACCGAGGATCGCGGTGAACCATGGGTCGTCCGGATCGGCCGGGCCGGCGCCGATTTTCGGGCCGGAGGCGACGGCGTCGAGATCGGCCTGCGGAATGAATTCGGCCGGGGCGTCAAACAGTTGGCGGACAGACTGTCGGACTGCGGCGCGCCCTGCGCGGAGGAACCGAACCCGCGCGCCTTCGGACGCGCGTGGGCGCTTGAAGCGGGAGGGGAAGGCGATGTGCGCCATGAGGAATGAAGCCGTTTCGGCGATGGTTCGCGACCCGTCCGTCCGCGCGGACGCGGCGATAAAGAAACTCTCGGACGAGATGCGTTCCTATGTCAGATCGCGGTACGACGGGGATGTGAGCGATGAAAGCGTACGGAAACGCATCGAGGACAGGGTTTTGCGGGGCGACGACTACGACTTCCTGTCCGTTCGGGACAAGATTCGCGTCACGGACGCGGTATTCAACAGGATAAGGCGGGATCTGAGCGTATTGCAACCCTTCGCGGACGATCCCGCCGTATCGGAGATCATGGTGAACGGCAAGGACGATATTTTTACGGAGCGGGAAGGACGATTGCGAAAGGAGGACGCCTCTTTTGAGGATACGGAGGAATTGGAGGAGGTGATACGGCGCGTCGCGGCGAAGATACACCGGGAGATCAACGAGCTGACGCCCATTCTTGACGCGCGATTGGAGGACGGCTCA
This sequence comes from Eubacteriales Family XIII. Incertae Sedis bacterium, assembly GCA_031263335.1. Classification (GTDB taxonomy): domain Bacteria; phylum Bacillota; class Clostridia; order Peptostreptococcales; family Anaerovoracaceae; genus JAISGB01. Next base: position 2,231 of record JAISGB010000139.1, on the reverse strand, counting down.
CGGGTCAACGCCGTATATCGGAACGTAGCGCTGAACGGCCCCATTCTCACCATAAGAAAATTTCCCGAATCCCGCATCACGATGAAGGAATTGTTGGACTACGGCACGATCACGCGGGAGGCGGCGGACTTTCTCATAACGCTCGTGAAATCGGCGTACAACATCTTCATCAGCGGCGGCACAAGTTCCGGAAAGACGACCTTCCTGAACGCGCTGTCAAACTTCATCCCGAAACAGGAACGCGTCATCACCATCGAGGATTCCGCGGAACTGCAGATACGGGAGATCGAGAATATCGTGCGGTTGGAATGCCGCAACGCGAACATACAGAATAAGGGGGCGGTGACCATGCGGCAACTGATCCGCGCAAGCCTCCGCATGAGACCCAATCGCATCATCGTGGGCGAGGTGAGAGGGGAGGAGGTCTTGGATATGATACAGGCCATGAATACCGGCCACGACGGTTCGCTGAGTACGGGACACGGCAATTCGCCGGAGGGGATGCTCTACCGATTGGAAGCGATGTTCCTGCAGGCCGCCGATTTTCCCATCGAGGCCATCCGCAGACAGATCACGGAGGGGATCGACATCATGGTGCATCTCGGTCGTCTGCCCGATGCGCGGCGAGCGGTCTTGGAGATCGCGGAGATCGCGGGCATGTCGGACGGGGAGATCGTGTTGAACCGCCTCTTCTCCTTCGATGGGGACAGGGGGCTGACGCCGACGGGAAAGCAATTGATTAACAGAACAAAACTTATGGTGCCCGGAAATGATATTCAACTATAGCTTGCGACGCGGACATACGGCGATGAAGCGCGAGGATATGCGATGCGGACGCACGGCGATAAAGCCCGGTGATGCGCCGCGCGGACATATGAGGATAAAGCCCGGCGCCGTACGGCGCAAAGGGGGCGGACGGAGGGCTGCGGAATCCGACGCGCGGACGGCGCCGGCGGTCGACTACCGATATTATCGGCTTGGCGCTCGGGAGTGCAAGCGGTATTACCCGATCGCGGGCGGCGTCGCGGTGATGCTTGGCTTGCTCTTCTACCACAATCCGATCATCGCCGCGCCCATGGCCTTGCTCGCTCTGCCGTGCCGGAAATATTATGAGCAATATTTGGCGGCAAAACGCCGGATGGCGCTGTCGATTCAATTCAAGGACCTGTTGGCGTCCGTCTCATCCTCCTTTTCGACGGGCAGGCAACTCCCCGAGGCGTTGACGGAGGCGGCAGACAATCTGCGGCTCATCTATGCGGAGGACGCCCCCATCATGCAGGAAGTGCAGTACATGGCGGATCGGTTGATCCGGGGGCGCGAGTCCGAAAAGGCGGTGCTCTACGATTTCTCGGATCGCAGCGTGTGCGAGGATGTCGCGGATTTTGTCGATGTGTATTTTACCTGCCTCACGACGGGCGGAGATACGATCCGGGCCATTCGCCGCGCGTCCGATCAGATCATCGACAAGATCAACATTCGAAACGAGATCATGACGCTGACGGCGCAAAAGAAATATGAGGCGCGGATCCTGTCCGGACTGCCGCCGCTGATCCTGCTCTTCCTGCAGTTTTCTTCGCCGGACTATCTTTCGCCGTTGTATGGTACGGCGGCCGGCGCGCTCGTCATGACCTTGGCGCTCGCCGTGCAAGCCGCCGCGTTCTGTTGGAGCGCAAAGATCGCGGATATACAGATATGAAATATATTTCATGTGAATATGAACAATATTTCATATAAGCAAGAAGGAGGCGTCATATAGCGTGAAATAAATATCATGCGGGTTTCACAGTTCATTTGCGCCTCGGGATCGCGCAGCATGGAGGCAGTGTGGTATGGGACGAAAAAACGTAACGGATGGATGGATTCGCGGATTGGCCGCGCGTCTGCCGGACGGATGGTTGGGCAGGGCGGACGAGATGGAACGGCGGTATCGATCCGCCTATATCAGCGGATCGCCTCGGACGCTTATCTTGGAGGCCAAGACGCGAACTTTGCGCCGGTACGCGTTGCTTTCGGGGCTTCTGCTGTGCGTATCGGCGGCGATGGTGGTCTCGGGCGGGCGCGGCGATCTGTCCGACATCTCTCGGGATGAATATGGAGGCGACGCGCGGACGGTCTCCGCCGAGGTCGAAGCGGTCTACGGGGACGAGAAGGTGAAGCGCAATGTGTCCGTTCGCGTATTGCCCAAGGAGGTCGAACCGGGCGCCGTCGCGCGGGAGATGGAATCGCGGAAA
>JAISGB010000110.1 GCA_031263335.1 Eubacteriales Family XIII. Incertae Sedis bacterium | reverse complement strand
TAAAAATAGATTTGACAGCAGCAAACGATGGGTGTCCTGTATTTTATCGCGGGGGACCCGATTCAAGGAGGATACAATGAAAAAGCGCGGCATTAAATTGCTCGGCATATTTTTGGTATGCAGTATGATCGTTTCATTCGCGGCGTGCGGCGGCGACAAGGGGGGCGGCGACAACAACTCGGGCGACAAGGCGGCGAACGGCGACAAGGTCTACGAATGGAAACTCCAAAACAGTTACGGCCCCGGCGATCAGACATGGGATATCCAGATGCCCATGATCGTGGACGCCATCGAGAAGGCTACCGACGGAAGGTTAAAGATCACCACCTTCCAACCGGGCGCAATCTGTGAACCGGAGCAGGCCCCGCAGTCCGTCAAGGAGGGACTCTTGGACGCGGCCATGTCCACGGCCGGCGACGCGGGCGCCATCGTGCCCGCGGCATATGCGGAGCAGGGCATCCCGTTTTTCTGGGAAACGTCACAGGATATGTTCGATACCTATTATGATTTCGGGTTGTTGGAATTCCTGCGCGGCGAATATGAGAAACAGAACATCTATTACGGTATGCCGGTACCCAACGGGACATACAACCTGATGACGAAGTTCCCCGTGACGCAGGTGAGCGATCTCCGGGGCAAGAAGATCCGCGCCGTCAGCAGTTGGGGGTATTTTACGGAAAATCTCGGCGGCAGCCCGGTGGTCATGCCCGGCGGCGACATCTATCAGGGGCTGAAATTGGGAACGATAGACGGCACCATCTATACCTTCGCGGAGCTGAAGAACGCCAAGTTGGGCGAGGTGGTGACGAACGTGATGGAACAGCCCGGCAGCGGCAGCGGTTTCGTCAGTTTCCTGATCAACAAGGCGAAATGGGACGAGCTTCCCGCCGATCTGCAGGACGCGGTCAACAACGCCTTGAAGGAAGTCTATACGCCCATCATGCGGGAAAACATCAAGTATGACGAAGAGGCGAGACAGGCCGCGATCGAAGAGGGCGTCAAGATCGACAAGATCTCGGACGAGAACATCAAGGCGTTCTGGGACGCCGGACTCAAGACCGCCGACCGTGTGGCGGCGGAACATCCGGAAGCCAAACCGGGCATCGAGATCGTCAAAAAATGGCATGATGAGAAGAAGTGACATACAAACCCCGGAGTTTATGGTTGAGGCGAAGGATCGCCTCAACCATTTTTGGGAGGGATAATAAATGAAAGTTATGAAAAAGATGATAGGCCTCATCGACAAGATCAACCTTTTTGTCGGTAATGTCGTCAAGTTTATCCTGCTGTATATGGCCTTTACGCTCCTGATCGAGGTGGTCGCGCGGTATGTATTCAACAGTCCGACGATCTGGGTCTTGGACTTGGCCAAGCTCGCGTTGGGATTTATGGGCATCTTGGGCGGCGGCTACGCGTTTCTGCTCGACAGCCATGTGAAGGTCGATGTGATCTACGGGACGCGCAGCGTGAGAACAAAGGCAATTATGGATTTGTGCACTTCGGTGCTATTCTTTATATTCATCATCATATTGCTCTGGCAGAGTACGCGGATGGCGCTCGATTCTTTCGCGCTCCGCGAACACTCCACGACGGTATTCTCGCCTCCGCTGTATCCGCTCAAGATGGCCATTCCCGTCGGCGTCGCCTTGGTTCTTCTCCAGGGCATCGCCAAGGTTCTGCGGGATGTCATCGCGCTGATCACAAACGAGGAACAGGAATATGAGAATTTGCAATATTGATGGTTCATGCCGAGAGGAGGTGTGACTCTTGAGTGCGTGGTTTTTCTTGTTATTGTTGGTCTTTATGATCGCGATTTTGTTTACGGGCATCCCCGTCGCGTTCGGACTCGGCGCGGTATCCGTCATCGCGACGCTTCTGCTCTGGGGCAAGACGGGGCTGTTTATGATTGCCAATTCGGCATACAGCAACATCACGGCGACGACCTATATCGCCATACCCATGTTTTTGCTCATGGCGGCAATGTTGCAGAAATCCGGCCTTGCGGACGACATGTACGGTATGCTCTACAAATGGATGGGCGGCTTCAGGGGCGGACTTGCGATAGGCACCGTCATCATCTGCACCATATTCGGCGCCATGAGCGGCGGTTCGGGTCCCGCGACGATCACGATGGGACTCATCGCGCTCCCATCCATGGTGAGCCGAGGCTATGATCGAAAGATGGCGATGGGGTGCATCGCCGCGGGCGGCGTGCTCGGCATCATCATCCCGCCGAGCATACCCATGATATTGATCGCGGGGTTCGGACAGCTGTCCGTGGGCAAGCTGTTCATGGCGGGCGTACTGCCCGGCGTCATGTGTGCGGTTATCTACTGCGCGTACATCGCGATCCGTTGCGCGATCAACCCGAAGCTCGGCCCCGCGTTGCCGAAAGAGGAGCGCGCGACCTGGAGCGAAAAATTTAAATCGTTGTACGCGTTGGCCGGACCCGTGATTTTGATCCTGCTCGTGCTCGGCTCCATATACAGCGGCGCGGCGACGCCCACGGAAGCGGCTGCAGTCGGCGCCGTGGGCTCCATTCTCATCACATTGGTCAAACGCAGACTGACGAAAGAAGTCATGCGGGAGGCGTTGCGGCGGACCTTGACGCTCACGGCCATGGTGCTGTGGATCCTCATCGGGGCGAGCAGCTTCAACACGATCTACAACTATATGGGGGCGTTCGAACTGATACAGCGCATCGCCTACAGCCTCCCGGGCGGGGGTTGGACCGTGATCATCCTCATGCTCTTCCTCAATTTCTTCCTTGGGATGCTCATGGACGATTACGCCATCATCATGCTGACGGCGCCGTTGTACATGCCGATCATTGTGAACTTGGGTTTCGACCCGATCTGGTTCACGCTGATCTTTATGCTGAATTTACAGATGGCGTACCTGACGCCGCCCTTCGGGTTCAATCTGTTCTACCTGAAGAGCATCGTACCGAAGGACGTCAAGCTGACGGAGATCTACCGAGGCGTCGTGCCGTTTATCGGATTGCAGATCATCGCGCTGATCCTTGCGATGATCTTCCCGCAGATCGCGACTTTCCTGCCAAGCAGGATGTGACCGAAGCCCGAGCCGGCGGGAAGCCGCGTCGGACGGCGTGAAACGATGGGGGAGGGCCTATACGGCCCTCCTCACAATGGAAGGGAAAGACAGGGGTGCATCCGTGAAGCCTCAAATTTTATTAAAAAAATGAACCATCTCCGATCTTGTGACGATTAACAAGTGTATACCGGTGTACACTATCGAGAAAGGAGATCAAACGTTAGACATTGATTACAATAGCAACACAACAAGTAAAAGAAGCCCCAAACGCCGGGTTTACGGAGTTGGTTGACGAATACAACGCTTCGGTCTATAAATTTTGCCGCAGTCTGACGTACACAAGAGAAGATGCGGACGACTTGTTTCAAGATGTGTTTTTAAGCGCATTCGAACAGTTTCACAAAATCAGCGGCTCGGACAATCCGAAAGGTTTTCTCTTTTCCATAGCGGTCTATGCCCGGAAAAGTTGGAAGCGCATACATGCCCGCCGCAACAGGTTGGCGCCAACCGGGGAATTGGACGAACGTGTCCCCGACGGCGTCAGTTTGGAGGACAGCGTTTTGGCAAGCGAAGAAACGCGCCTTGTCCGCGAGGTTGTGGCGGCATTGCCCGAAAAATTCAAAATCCCGATCACCCTGTACTACACATCGGAAATGAATGTGCGGGACATCGCCGCCGCCTTGAATTTGCCCGAAGGCACCGTCAAGCGCAGAGTGTTCACCGCTCGCCAATTCGTTGAGAAAGGATTGAGAGAACAGGATGACGCGCGATAACGACCAAAATATCGCCCGGCTGCTTCGATTGACGCTCGCAAGCGACGACGCGCCGGACTCG
>JAISGB010000096.1 GCA_031263335.1 Eubacteriales Family XIII. Incertae Sedis bacterium | reverse complement strand
TTTTCGCGCGAGAGCAGATAGGACAGATACCACGCGCGCGCCTCGACGCCGTCCGCATCCTGCGCGTAGCCGCCGCTGTCGAGCGCGATGAGCGCGAATACGGCGGCGCTGACGCCCTGTTTCGACGCGTCATAGGTCACCTTTACGGGATCGGGCGCTTTCGCCTCCTCCACCGAGACGGTGAAGGTCGCGGTCTTGCCCTCGTATGTGACCGTGACCGTCAGATCGCCGATATCCGAAAGCTCCGTACCGGCGGGCGGGTCGGACGTGAAGTCCATGACGCGCTCGGCGCGTTCGTCGCTGTATATCGCCGTGACGACGATGCCCGACAGGTTCAGTTTGTCGCCGGCCTTGTATACCTTCTTTGTCGGTTGGTTGGTGATCGATATGCCCGTCAGCGTCGGCGCGGCTTCCGTTGCCGTGACGGTGAAGGTCGCGGTCTTACCCTCATAGCTCACCGTGACCGTCACATTCCCCGCTTCCGTGAGTGCCGTCCCGTCGGCCGGGTCGGTCGTATACCCCGTGACCGACGCCTCGCTCCCGTCGCTGTACGCCGCCGTGACGACGAGGCCCGTCAAATCGAGCGATTCTCCGACCGTGTACGCGGCCTTGGACGGCGGCGCCGTGATCGATATGCCCGTCAGCACCGGCTGCGAGCTGATCGGGGCGACCTTGCTGAAGTGCTGTGTGAACGCGGCAACGTCGTAACCGCTCGTCGTCCCATCGGGTATATAGGCGATCGGCTTCGGGTTCGTCGGGAAGGCCGAAGTGCCGATCGTCGGGGCGGTCGTCCCGAGGAAGGCCACGCTGTTCAACGCGTTCGCGTTTTGGAACAGATAGGTGGATATGTTCAGCCCTGCGGGGATGACGGCCTTCATCGCGCCCGTGCCGGCGAACACAGCGCTCGGGATCGTCGTGCGCGAATAGCCCGTCAGGTCTATCACACCCTCTTTGGGCGTATTGTCCCCTATTGAAAATGTCGTCAGATCGGCGCAGTTTTGGAACATGTAGCTCGTGAGGTTCAGCTCCGCAGGGTAAACGGCCCGTGTCGCGCCCGTGCCGGCGAACGCATATTGCCCGTACCCCATGCTTGGGGGCGCATATCCTCTCAGGTCTATCACGCCCTGTGTGGGTACAGAGTTACCTATCGAGACCGTCGTCAAGCCTGTACAGTTTCGGAACATGTTGTCCGGGAGACCCAGCTCCGCAGGGAGAACGGCCCGTGTCGCGCCCGAGCCGGCGAACGCATAGGTCCCGAGCGTCGCGGCATAGCCCCTCAGGTCAATCACGCCCTCCGCAGACACATTGTCCCCTACCGAGGCCGTCGTCAGATCCGCGCAACCCTGGAACATATAGTTCGGGAGGTTCAGCCCCGAGGGGACGACGACCCGCGCAGCGCCCGAGCCGGCGAACGCATAGGTCCCGATCGTCGAGGCATAGCCCCCCAGGTCAATCACGTCCGACGTGGGTACATTGTCCCCTATTGAAACCGTCGTCAGGCCGGTGCAGTCTCGGAACATAGAGTCTGAGATGGCCTTGCCCTTGGGCAGACGCACCTCCGCGACCCCGATCGAATGTCGGAATGTTTCGGTCCCAAACGTCCCGGCATATCCCCTCAGGTCGATGACGCCCGGCGTATAAGGCCCGTCCCCCACGACCAAGGTCGTCAGCGAGGGCATGTACGTGAAGAAGCCGCCTGTGGCGGACAACGGCATCTCGGGCGAGATACGGATCTTTTGCAGACTTAACGCGCCGTCCCTGGAAGGGCTATAATAAGAAGTACCCGTGATAGAGGTAAGCCCTGTCAGATCCAGTTCCTCCACATTGGCGAAAATCGCGTTGGTATGCAGATAATAGTAATCATTGTTGCTACTGCTGGTTCCGGCACAGGTCATCGTTCCCGAGATCTTCAGTTTCTTTACGGCGATATAGTCCTCCGCCGCCGGAACCTCTTCCGTGCCGTAATATTCCTTCAGTTGCGCCGTCATCCACGCAAGCAGGTTGTTGTTGGGATTCTCGGCTACCCACCAATGCAGATCGCCATAGGCGGACGCAACTTCAAGCTTCGTTGAAAGCGGGTCGATGATCACGGCTTTGGCGTTCTTTACGTCTTCGAGTTCCGCGCCCTCCTCGAACAGAGCGCGGATCAGCCTCGTCTTTTCTTGGCGCGCATAGAGCGGCGCCTCGCCGAGTCCGATGTCCGCACCGTCGCCGAGGACGGAGAACTGCCAACGCACCACGTCGCCGTCCCGCAGGGTACGCGCGCTCGCCCCATCGGGAACCGGCTCGCCGTTGACTGTGAATACCCAACGGGAACCCGCGTTGTAGTCGTCGTCGCCGAGCCATCCGTCGGCATTGGTCCCGAGCGTCTTCCCCACTGCGGAGAGCGCTTCGCCGAGGTAGGCGGGCGGAACGGCGTCGCCGGCGCCAAACCCTTCCACATTCGAGAGATAAAAATCGCTTGCGATCGTCCCTGTATTCGCATACTTATGCTCTGATTTTTTCAGCAACGCGTCCGTCGCGTAGGCCGCACTCGTACCTCCGGGGATGTCCATCGCGGTCGGTTCGATGTAATAGCCCTGCCCGAGGTTGTAGCCTTCAAAGTCCATGTAGACCTTGATGACGCTTTCCTTCACCTTGACGGTGAAGGACGTGGTCTTGCCTTCGTAATTTACCGTGACCGTCGCATCGCCGATAGCCAAAAGCGCCGCACCTTCGGCCGGGTCGGTCGTGTACCCCGTGACCGGAACCTTGAGTTCGTCTTCGTACGCCGCCGTGACGACAAGCCCCGAAAGGTCAAGCGCGTCGTCAAGGCCGATCGAATACTCGGTCTTTGTCGGCATCGTCGTAACCGATATGCCCGTCACTGCCGGATCCACCTTTGGAATAACCTCGCTGAAGTGCTGCGCGAACGCGTCAAGTTCGTAACCGCCCATCCTTTTGTCGGGGACATAGGCGATCGGCTTCGAATCCGTCGGGAACGCCGCAGTCCCGATGGTCGGAGCTGTCGCTCCCAAGAATTCCACATCGGCCAACGCGTTCGCGTTTTGGAACAGATAGTTGGATGCGTTCAGCCCGGAAGGGAGGACGGCCTTAAGCGCACCCGTGCCGGCGAATGCGTAGATCCCGATCGTCGTGGGCGTATAGCCCGTCAGGTCGATCACGCCCGAAGTGGATAGATTCTCCCCTATCGAGATCGTCGTCAGACCGGCGCAGTTTTGGAACAGACGATCCGAGATGCTCAGCCCTGTGGGGAGGACAGCTCCTGTCGCGCCCGTGCCGGCGAACGCATAGGTCCCGATCGTCGTGGGCGTATAATCCGTCAGGTCGATCACGCCCTGCGCGGGATCGGCATTCCCAACTATCGAGACCGTCGTCAGGCTCGCGCTGTTGTAGAACAGGTAGTTTGGGATACTCAGCTTTGCCGGAATAATCGCCTTTGTCGCACCCGTGCCGGAGAACGCATAGATCCCGATTGCCGTAAGCTCATAGCCCGTCAAGTCGATCACGCCCTCCGTGGGATCGGTATTTCCAACTATCGAGACCGTCGCCAAGCCGACACAGCCTTGAAACAGGGACGTCGGGATATTCAGCCTCGAGGGAATAACAGCGTTCGCCGCGCCCGTGCCGGCAAACGCGTAGGTCCCGATCGTCGTGGGCGTATAGCCCGTCAGGTCGATCACGCCCTGCGTGGGCGTATTGTTCCCTATCGAAACCGTCGTCAGGCCGGCGCAACCTTGAAACAGCTACGTCGAGACACTCAGCTTTTCAGGAAGGACGGCACTCGTCGCGCCCGTGCCTTGGAACGCATAGGTCCCGATCGTCGTGGGCGTATAGCCCGTCAGGTCGATCACGCCCTCCGCAGACGTATTGCCCCCTATCGAAACCGTCGTCAGGCCGGTGCAACCCCGGAACATGTAGTTCGAAACGGCTTTGTCTGCGGGCAAACGCACCGCCGTGATCCCGGTCGAATATTGGAATGCGTAGGTACCAAACGTCGTCCCCTCATATCCACTCAGGTCAATAACGCCCGGCGTATACGGCCCGTCCCCCACGACCAAGGTCGTCAGCGAGGGCATATACTTGAACAGATAGGATATCGGCGTCGTGGGCGAGATCCGGACCCTTTGTAGGCTCAATGCGCCGTCCTTGCTGAGGCTCGTCGAAGGGGAACCCGTGATCGCCGTAACCCCGGTCAGATCCAACTCCCTCACATTCGTGAAGTTCGCGTGGGTATGCAGATAGTAATAGTCGCTATAGCCGCTCCCCGTCATCGTCCCCGTGATCTTCAGCTTCTTCATGATGGCGTAGTCTGCGGCTTCCGGAGCCGCTTCCGTGCCGTAATACTCCTTTAACAACGCCTCTGCCTGTGTGAACAGGCCGTCGTTGGGGTTCTCGGCCACCCACCAATGCAGATCGCCGTAAGCGGACGTGATCGCGGCCTTTGTCGCAAACGGGTCGATGACCGCGTCCTCGGCGTTTTGCACGTATTCGGCCTCCGCGTCCTTCTCGAACATCGCGCGGATCAGCTTCGTCTTGTCCTGCTGAATGTAGAGCGGCGGGTCGCCCTCGCCCCAACCGTTGTCCACCCCCAGATCCGCGCCGAGCCCAATGACGGAGAACTGCCAACGCACCACGTCGCCGTCTTTTAAAGTATATCCGCTCGCCCCTCCCGGGATCACGACGTTGTTGACCGTGAGCATCCAACCGGCCTGGTTGTAATAATCATGCTCCCCGAGCCATTCGTCGCCGTTGGTCCCGAACGTTTCACCCGCCACGTCGATCGCATCCAAGACGTACTGCGGCGGATCGGCGTCGCCCGTATCAAACCCCTTCACCTTCGACAGATAGAAATCTTCCGAGACGGTCCCCGTATTGTCATATTCGTGTCCCGTCAGGCCAAGCAACCGATCCGTCGCGTAGGCTGCGTTCATGCCTTCCGATATCTTCACCGCGGTCGGCTCGATGTAGTAGCCCTGCCCGAGGTTGTAGCCCTCAAAGTCCATGTAGACCGTGATCCTGTCGTCCACCTCGGTCCGCGTGACGGCGATCGAATATTCCTTCGCAGTCGTCTCATCCTCGGACGTCACCTTCACCGTGAACTCGTTCTTTCCGAATTTCAAGGGGAAGGCGACGCTTTCGAGCCCGTTCGGCACGTCCGTATCGTCCACCTTGATCGTCGAGCCGGAATAGAGCGATTTGAGGACAAAGCTGACCTTATCGATATCGCTTGCGACGGTCGTCGCGTAGCCGCCGTCCCCGTCCGCTTTCAGCTTCTTTCCGATCGGCCTGAGTTCGACCGACGCAAGCTCCGCGTTCGCCTTGGAGGCCAGCCCGTTCTTGCAGTTGATGACGTAGATGCGCGGCGCCTTCTCCCCGTTCTGGACGACGACGCGCACGATGCGGCCGTTTTCCTCGTTGAGCCAGGTATCCTCCTGCGAGAGTTCGCCTCGGTAATCGGCGAGTCCGTTCGTGAATTCCTCCGCGTTGACGTAGATGCTGTCGCTCGCCGCGCCCACCACGCAGACATTTGCGGCGTACGTCTCTTTGCCAAGATCCGCTTCGCAGTAGATCGTCGCGCCGTCATTGCTCACGACTGTGGTTTCGCTTTCGAGGTCGAGAGGCTTGCCGTTGACCGTCAGGACGCTCGGCGCATCGGTGACGCCGACGGGCGAGTCCTTGACGTCGACCGGGTTCACGCGCGTGATCGTCCCGATCTCCGGGGAGACCGCGCCGATGTATTCGGAATCTATGACATTTTGAAGGCGGATGTAGCGGACGCCCTTCGGCAGGGCATTGCTCAGGTCGATCGGCCTTCCGGCCTTGTCCACCGCCCACGCGAGGTCGAACTGGTCGCCGTACCCGTAGTACTCATCATCGACCTTGGAGACCGCGTGCTTGTACGGGTTGCCCGTATGCGCTTGGACATCCCAACGCGTCTCCGCAGCGCTGTAAGGATTGCAACTCATGATGTCGGCATATCCCCAATCCACGTTCTTCGGATAGGAACCGCTGTAGCCGGCGTCGCCGGCCTTGAGCAGGAGCAGGCTGTCCGTCGTCCCGCCGTTCAAGAGCGGCAGATCTTGCACATAACGCGTCAACAGCTCGTAGTGCCTCATGCCGGCGAGGTCGTACCAAGTCACGCCGTCATAGGAGACTTGGCAACCGGCGGGCTCGTTGACCGAACCGCCCGCAAAGGCGTTCCCGTAGACGATGAAGTCCACGCCGTACGGGTTGTTCGGGTCGTCCTCGATCGGCTCCTCGTAGTAGTAGGTGGCATACCCGCCATGCCCGCCGAGCGAGACATAGTGGTTCCAATGCGTATACGCCGTCAACGCAGACTCCGCCCGGGATACCGCCACATACCGATCCGTGGTCGTGGGCTGAAAGTCCACCGCCCGATCCGGCGTATAGACGCCCGCCACGGGCGAACGCTGACTGAAGGCGAGCACACAGATCGACGCCTCCTCCCCGCCGTCCCCATATGCGTACAGGGCCGGCTTTGCCGTTATGTCCGTGCAGTCCACGCCGATGCGGTAAGTGATCGACGCGTCGGTCTCGGTCCGCCGGTTTCCCTCCGTCGACAGCAAGACCCCATCTTCGCCCTTCGCGCCGAGATACAGCGCCGTCCCCTTTTCCACGGTGACGTCGAACACGGCTTCCGTCTGCTTGGGGTTGATCCACGCGGTCTGCGTTTCCCTGCCCGCATCGAAGGCGTTGACCAATGTCGTGCCCTTGCCGACGCCGAGGCCGAGGACGCCGACCATGTTTTGGATCTTCGACCCCTCGGGTTGCGGTTCGGCTTCTTCTGCCTCTTCCGTCCCCAATGCCTTGAATCCCGTAGATGCGGATTTCGCCTTTGCGGCTTCTGTGGCCGCGCCGGCGGGATCGCTTTTCGCGACATCATCGGCGACGGCATTCGCAACGGGCGCTTCGGAATCCTCGCCGGCGGATCCTTCCTCTGTGTCCGGTATGTCCGGACCGGCCGGCGGGTCGGCCGGATCGTTCTTCGAGCCGCCGTCGATATCCTCCTGCGCGACCGGGATGTCGTTTACATAGGGTTCCGGTTCCGTCGCGTACGACGACGCGATCCCTTGGAACATCCCGACGCACAGAACCGCTGTCAAGACCCACGAAAGCAATCTGCCATGCAAAGATTTACGCATTTGATCTTCCTCCTGTCCTCCCTATGAATCGCCGCCCATTATCACCCGATCGGTCTATTTGAACCTCACGAGCTTGATCAGTCTATATACTTTCTCCCCTACGGTTTTCAGGCTATGGATATCCTGTTCTTTCCCGTATTCTGTACTCGCAGGGAGAGGATCTTCCGGAACACGCGAAGATACGGACAAGGGGAACCCCTTCCGCGAACAAGCAAAAGACCGCGCGACTTATCTTGCCGCATGGCGAGATGTTTTGATGGGATCGGTGAGTATTCGGGAATGCGGATCGATCAGAAGAACACAACCTAAAATGGCTTATATGCCGCGCCCCCCGATTTGCATATTTTGCCGATCGGTGAAGGGATCGGGAAGCCGCTGTATCCGGCGCTATGCGGTTGTGATCGAAACAATGGCGCTTCATCATCCTCGAACCCCAAGAATTCATGAGCATCGTTTTCGTTATACCGGCAGGTCTCCTGACTTCCGCGTCATCCTCCGGAGCGCCTTCTCACCTATCCTCTGCGGATTCGGCAATGGCATATTGCTCCTTTGTCTTCGGTTACAGTTGTGGTTCGCAGTTCCGGATTTGCACCGGAATTCCCGTCTGATAAGCCGATAACGTATTCAATTTTTACATCTGCATCCCACTATAATGCCTGTTCAAAAAAATTGCAAGCATCTTTTTTGATTTTTTGTTACTTTGTTACTTGAGTAGTTACAGGTCAAAGGTGGTCGACCGGTTTTTCAAAAGAGGACAGGGTTTCCGGCGAAAGCGGAGGTTATGCCGCGAAAGATGTTTTGCTTGTGTCTGCGCAGGGTTTCGATATAGGTTCGCACGCCGGCATAGGTATCCGCGCCGAGTTGCACTCGAAATCCCCCCGACACCTTCGTCTTGGTTTTGATTCCGCGGAGCGAACGTTCGGCAAGATTGTTGTCGAAAGGCACGTTGGAATCCCGGAGGAACAGCAGGTGTTGCTCCTTGTACTCCGCAAGTCTCGGACACAACTTTTCGCCTTCCCGTTTGTACCGGCTCTTTTTGCTCTTCGCCTTGCCCGTGACTTCCCGGACCGTTTCCTCCCACCGCCGCAAAATGCCGTCGTATGCGTCGCCGAACGATTTGATCCTGTCGTCCGGGAACGCGGCCTCCCCCCGCTTCTTTGCCTCTTTCCGTTCATTGTCTGCGTTTACGAAAAACCCCGACATTTCTTCTGCGTGCGCGGCGTATTCGGGTTCGTTTTCGAGGACGCCGATCAGGTAACGCAGGATATGGGAGTTGCATTCGGCGTGTTTGCATTTCCACGCGTAAAGCCCCTTCAGATGATCATGGACGAGGACGCCGCCGTACCCGGCAAGCACGCCCATTGCCTCGTCCGCATCATTGCCGCGTTTCGTGTCCGCATGATAATATGCGAAGTCGCCGGCCGTAAGCGTATGAAGCCAATGCCGCTCCCCGTTCACTTTCACGCCCGTCTCGTCCTTGTGCAGGACAGGGCTCAGGAACAGCTTTTCCTTGACGGTCCGGATTGACGGTTCGATTTTTCCGCAAAGCTCTTTGCATGAATTCACGATGGCCCCGTTCGCAAGCCGCACTTCCCCCTCCGTCATCTCCGACACAAACCGGGCGATTTTGCCGAGCGGCATCGCATACTCGACATTCAACATCGACACGAGCGCTTTCAGTCCGGCCCCGATGTTTACGGGGTTGTGGATCCCTGCGGGGAATTTCACGCGATGCCGTTTCCCGCAGAGTGCGCATACGCCTTCCTCGTCCCTGTATTCGCGTATATGCTTCTTTATGATGATTTCAACGGCTTGCTTTCTCACGGGGTTCCCCTCATAGGCGATCTTGCCGCCGCATCCGCATATGTCGGGCCTGAGGTCCGTCACGGAATCCGGGGCCTCGCATAAAATCGGGATGTTGCCTTTGTGCCCCGGCTGCCCGCCGAGCCTGCGTCCCGTTTTGGCCCTGCCGTTGGGGATATTCTTCCGGGGTTTCCCGGGGCCGTCGCTTGAAGGCGGCTTGCTTGAATTGGAACTGTTTTTGTCAATCATGGCCCTGAGCCTGCGCACTTCTTCTTCAAGCCTTGCGATTGCGGCAAGGAGCAGGGCCGTATCCGCCGCATGGGCATCTTTTATCGCTTTGGTTTCTTTCCTGTGGTTGGCGCGTTCGGCGGCAAGATCCGACGCCCCGTCCTTTTTCAGCGCCCGGATTTCGCGCTTCAGTTCCTTGTTGGCCTCGATGAGCGCGTCGTTTTTCGCAAGCCCTTCTTCGTATTGCCTGTATAGGTTCCGTCCGTAATCCGCCGCCATGATCCCCTCTTTTCCATATAAAATTATATCATGCCGGAGGGGGAAAGGCAAGGGAAATGTGCGGATAATCGTTGAAATTCCAATATGTTTGCTTCGATTGAGGGTGCGGGCGCACCGGTTTGCGGGGGCGGGTTTTGACGTGTCCCCGTTGTCGCAAGAGACGGTGTTTGCGGTGGATCTCGCAATGATTTCCACCTGTGGGTGTCCCGATTGCCGCAAACGAAAGCTCTCGCACTTTTATTGTGTTTCGTTATGTTCTGCCTTTGCCAAAGGCTTTTGGGCCTGCTTGTGATTTTTCACCCTTGACCTGTAACCTTTGTTACTTGTTACTTGTCGGAATTGAAAAATCAATGCGGGAAAGCATTTCAAAGCGTCCGAAAAGCGTGTACAATATAGCAGTGACGAGGCGAAATGACGTCACCGGGTTCGATGCGCACAGTTCCTGACTTCTCAAGAATCAACGAATCGCTTATTGTCGACAGCAGAGGTAACAAAACGATGACAATCGAGTACCCATACACCATAACGGTAAAGACCGCCGACTATCTGGCGAAAATCGCGGAGGCCGCGACGCGGCTTGAATTTGGGACGGACTTCAAACGCGACATCCGGCTCCATCGATGGAATCGCATGCGGACGATTCATTCTTCGCTTGCCATCGAGGGCAACACGCTCTCGCTTGACGAGGTGGCCTTCGTGCTTGACGGAAAGCTCGTCGCAGGGAAGCAGAAAGAAATCAAGGAGGTCAAGAACGCCTATGAAGCCTATGACAAAATTATGATGTTTGATCCCTATGCGGTGAAAGACTTTTTGAAAGCGCACAAGTTGATGACGGAGGGGCTTATAAAAGAATCAGGCAAGTTCCGAAGCGGCGATGTGGGCGTATTCGATGGCAACATGGCGGTGCATATGGGGGCGCGACCACAGTTCGTGCCGGAACTGATGGCAGAGCTGTTCGGGTGGGCGGCAAATTCAGAGCTTCACCCCGTGCTGAAAAGCGCAATACTGCATTATGAGATAGAAACGATTCATCCGTTCGCGGACGGTAACGGGCGTATGGGGAGGCTATGGCAAACGCTCTTGCTCGCCAAATGGAATGGGATTTTTGCATGGATACCGATGGAATCGGTGATCTATGAAAAAAGGAAGGAATACTACGATGCGCTTCAATATGCACAACACACAAATGATTCGGGCGGGTTCCTTGAGTTCACGTTGTCCGCGCTTCTTGAAACGATTGAGACACAGGCAAAGCACAAAGATAGGCATAAAGATAAGCACAAAGATGAGCCGTTGCCGGACACAATGATTTTTGTGCTGAAAGCTCTGGAATCAAAAAGTCTGTCGCGCCAAGATCTGTTTGAATCAATCGGATTGAAGAATGACTTTCGGTCATTCAAGCGCAATGTGGAGCCGTTGATTGCGAATGGTTATATCGAAATGACGGTGCCGGACAAGCCGAGCAGCAAATTACAGAAATACCGCATTACCGATCAAGGCAAGGCGGCGATAAAGGAGAACCGGATCCCTGAAAAAATTCGGTTGTTGCACAAGGACTCCATCAAAACTGCTCGACAGTCGCGAGAGTTTTGATGGAGTCCGAGTTCCAAGGTCGATAACCGCGATCAACCGGAGGATAGCGTCGGTATTGAGTTTCGACCGATCAGGCCGCCGATCGCCTTTTCTTCGCCTTTCTCGCGCGCAAGCCCAGGAGGATCACGATGGCAGCCGCGATGGCGGCGGCAAGGATCCCGATGATCACGCGGAGGGCCGAGCCGCCTTCCGTATCGGCGACGCCCGTGTTTTCGCCTTGGTTGTTGTTGCCGGTATTGTTGTTAGCGCCGCCTTGGTTGTTGCCGTCCGTGTTGTCCTTGCCTCCCGTGTTGTCCTTGCCTCCCGTGTTGTCTTTGCCTCCTGCGGACGCC
>JAISGB010000052.1 GCA_031263335.1 Eubacteriales Family XIII. Incertae Sedis bacterium | reverse complement strand
ACGCGCCGCATTGCCCCGCGCCGCATCCCACCTTGACGCCCGTAAGGCCATAGCGGCGGAGCGTCTCCGCGACGGTGTCTTTCTCCGGATCGAAGAGGATCATCCGTTCCACGCCATTGATCTTCAACATGATTTTTCCGAGCATTGTTTCACCTCCTACTTATCCTCCAAGGCGTACTCGACTTCCGCCATACGGCCTCGCACAAATGCTTCGGGCAGATAGATCTGGCCGCATTCGGGGCAACGCAAGACCTCCGCGTCGAAACCTCTGCCCATATAGGTAAAATCCGCGCGGAACGGTTGCAGAGGGACATTGCACAGATTACAGATCGGGATCGACCCTTCGGCCATTCCACATCCCCTCCAATACGATCCGCATACGATGCCCGTAGACCCTTGTCACGCGGAACCCGCCGTCCTCGGGTATGTAGCTCACCCAGATCGTCAGGTTTCCGATCATGTGAAACCCGCATTTCTCTCCCGTTTCGGGGATGGTCACCGTGCGCCCCCCGGCCTCACAGAAGGAGACGGTTTCCAAGACGTCGTCCTCCAAGATGTGGTCGTCCGATATTCGGGCGCGCAGCGCTTCCGAAAGAATGAGGGGCGCGTTTGGATCCGGGCGCGCGTTCCCCTCACCGCCGAATCCCTGTCCGAGCTTGGATTTTAATCGTTCCCTGTTCTTTCGGCGATCGCTCCAACCCGGCGCGACGCGATCCGCTTCGCCGAGGTCGAAGATCACATCCAAGATATGCAGGGCGGGCTTCCCGGCTTTGGCGAGGATGTCCCGACAGTTGGCGCAATAGGCGATGTAGGGAAAGGGGCTTTGCGCGATGAGGCGATCGATCCGGAACTTCGCGAAATCCGGGTTGGCGATCGATACATGTCCGCCCCAACCGCAACAGCCCGGGTTGCTTTTCGCGCGCGACAATTCCTCCGTGACATAGCCTGCGTCCGCCGCCAATCCGCGCACGGCCCGGGGAAGATCGTCGTCGTTGCGCGCCGCGCAGGGGTCGTAAACGGCGTAGATGTCGCCGTTTACGGCGCGTTCGGGCTTGAAGCCGGCGTCCGCGATCAGGGAGACCAAGGAACGGGTGGCCATCCCCGGGAACAACCGGGCGAACATCTTTGTGCAGGTGGGGCAGGCGGTGATCACGATGGGGTTGCCGAGGGACGCCAAGTCCTGTTCGAGTGATTTCCGCGCCGTCTCAAATTCCTCATCCAATCCCGCCCAAAACGCCGGGGCGCCGCAACAACTGAGGCAAAGCGCCGTATCCGCGTCCCGCTCGAGCAACCAAGCGTAACTCTCGAGCACATAATCCGGATCGCTCGCTCCCAATTGGCAACCGGGAAAGAATACGGTTTTGCAGACGTTTCGGCCCGGCGCGAAACGGACTTCCCGCGCGTGTTCCCCCATCGCGTGCCGCATGTCCGCGATCCAGAAATCATGGTAGGCCCAAGACCATTTTTTCATGTTCTGCAGAGCGCGCCTTCCCTCGAGCACGTAATTGCCCAAGTCCAGATCGACGGGGCAGGCGTCCTTGCAGGCGCCGCAGAGATTGCAGGTCCCTATCATGCGTTTGGCAAACGTGTCTCCGCCGAACAGACTGTTGGGATGGACGGTGGCGTAGATGTCGTCCGCGATTTTCGGAGGGGTCTTCGAATAGTATTGCATGAGATCGCAACGCAGTTTGCACGAATCGCATTGGCATCTCAGACAGCGCTTGGCTTCCGCAACCGCGTCCGCCTTTGGAAAATTCCCGCGCGCGGACGGGCCGGCCGACGTTTGGCCGAGCCGGATCGGATCGACGAAAGCCCTCGTTTCTTGCGGGTTTTGTGTGATCGGCATGGACGAAGTCTTTAGATATTGCTCGATATGCGTAAACGCCTTCATGCCGTCCGCGATCGCCTCCGCGGGATCCGAACCGCAGAGCATGCCGCCCAAAAAAACGCCGGGACGCTTCGTCGGCGTGACGCCGGTTTCCGGCCGCAACCCAAAGGACGCCCCGTCCTTTCCCGTCGCGATGAATATGGCGTCGGCGTCGATCTCGGAAAGCTCGCCTATGCGCCTGCCGGTGATGAGTGTGTAGCGCGCCTTTGCGAAGCTCTGCCCGATGTCCCGCAGGAAAATCTCCGGCGGCAGGAGATCCCACAGCTTCCCGCCGATTCGATCCGCCCGGTCAAAGACGGTCACTTCATAATTGTTTGACGCGAACCTGAGCGCGCAGGATAGGCCGCAGGGGCCGGCGCCGACGATCGCGACGCGTTGCCTCTTGCTCGGGAGATTGTAGTTGTTCGGTTCTTTGCGTTGCGTAAAGGATACAGCCGCTTTCTCGAGGTCGGAGAGCCGGATCGCCTCATCCGATTCCCGCCTCGGGCAGACCGAACGGCACGGCGCGCCGCAGAGACGGGAAACGATGTCGGGGAAGGCCACTTGATCCCTGTAGGCGCGATAGGCGGCCGTGAAATTGCCGCGCGCGATCTTTGCCGTAAAGTCAAGTATGTCCAAATTGAACGGACACGCTGCGGTACAGAAAGGGGGTTCCTTCTCAAGGCACTCCCGTTGAATGCGGTTTTTCTCTTCCAACATCAGATCGGATTTGCGATGATGTCTTCAAGCGCCTCGATCAATTCCGACCCGAGGAAGTATTTTTCGGGCGCGGGACGGTTGTTTTCCCGCAACAGATCCAATGCCGCCTTGACCTTTTCGGGCTTCGCGGGCATATCGTAGATCCGTACGCCACAGGCGTTCGCAATCCCATTCAGGACGGCGACATGGCTTGAGGATTCAAACCCTTCCGGACAGCCGGCCGATCCGAACACGTTCGTCGAACGCGGAAAATCCTCGATGCAGATCATGCGGATATCGTCCGGCACATCCTTCGCCGACGGGGCGCCGCACGTCACCAAGTTCGGGTTCTTCATCCTGTCGCTGTAATCCTCCGAAAGCGCGAACCCGATGCCCTTGCCGATGCCGCCGTAACACTGGCCCGCGACGGACTGAGGGTTCCCCACGACGCCGACGTCCGCCACGCAGGTGTAACGAAGTACGCGCGTCTTTCCCGTTGCGGTATCGACTTCCACTTCGGCGAGGAAGAGCATATAATTGGTTTCCGGTATGTGGTCTCCGTGTCCCTTGTTGAATTCCACGGGGACCAAGTCTTCCATACCCATGTTCGATTGTTGGTATTCGTACTTTGTCGGGATGCCTTCGGCCACCATTTCATCATAAACGCGGTAAGCGCCGTCCGGTTTGCGCATCGCGTTGAGCAACAATTCCGCGCAACGCTTTGTCGCGTTCGAATTCATGTAATGGGAACGGCTGGAGGCCGACCCGCCGCTGTTCGGACAGTACTTGCTGTCGTTTTGGATGAGCTTGATGTCTTTCTTCGAAACGCCGAGCGGCTTCAACGCTTCGAGGGTGACCATGAGGGATCCGATGTCGCCGCCCTGCCCACGA
>JAISGB010000017.1 GCA_031263335.1 Eubacteriales Family XIII. Incertae Sedis bacterium | reverse complement strand
TCCGGACGGAGGTGTTGGCGAAGCGGCGTCCGTTGACGTACGAGTGGGCGCCCAAGCCGACGCCGAGATAATCATCCATCGACCAATATTTCAGATTGTGTCGGGATTCAAATCCGGGCTTCGCGGCGTTCGATATCTCATAATGCGCGTACCCCGCCTGTGCGAGCGCGTCGATGGCGCCGTGATACATGCGGCGATCTTCGATATCCGAAAGTTCCTCTATCCTGCCGTCCATCAGATCGCCCCACAGCGGCGTCCCTTCTTCAAACTGCAGGCTGTAGAACGAGATGTGTTCGGGTTCCAACGCGACGGCGGCCGCAACATCCCCCTCCCAAGTCTCAATGCGTTCCGAAGGGATCCCGAAGATGAGATCCAGGTTGATGTTCTCGAAGCCTGCCGCGCGCGCGGCGGCATAGACCCGCCGCGTATCCTCCGCGCCGTGGATGCGCCCGAGAAAACCCAAGATACGGGGGTCAAAGGACTGCGCCCCGATGCTGAGCCTCGTCACGCCGGCGCGGCGGCAATCGTGCAAGCCTTCGGCGCCGATTGTGCCGGGGTTCGCCTCCATCGTCACCTCCGCGTCGTCCGCGACGCGAAAACGCGCGCAGATCGCGTCGAGCAGTTCCTCAATACGCGCGGGCGCGACCAACGAGGGCGTCCCGCCGCCCAAGAATACGGAATCGACCGTGAAATCATTCCCATAAATGCTGCTTCTTCCCGTAATCTCCAAGATCAATTGTTGCGTGTAATACGCGTGGAACGCCGGGTCGCGGTTGACGAACGAGAGAAAATCGCAGTATCCGCATTTTTTCGCGCAGAACGGCAGATGCACATAGATGCCGAGCTTCCTGCGCGCGTCGCGCCCCTTCTCACTTGTTGTCATCGTATTTCAGTACGGCCGTGAACGCTTCCTGCGGCACCTCGACGGAACCGAAACGCCGCATGCGCTTCTTCCCTTCCTTCTGCTTTTCGAGCAGTTTCTTCTTGCGTGAAATATCGCCGCCGTAGCACTTCGCGATGACATCCTTCCGGTAGGCGCGCACCGTTTCGCGCGCGATGACCTTCTGGCCTATGGACGCCTGTATGGGTATCTCGAACTGTTGCCTCGGGATGATCTCTTTCAGCTTCTCGCAGACGAACCGCCCCCGCCCATAGGCTTTGGATTCGTGTACCAACATGGAGAACGCGTCCACCGGCTCCTTGTTGAGCAGGAGGTCCAATTTGACGATCTTGGACGCCTCGTACCGGATGAACTCGTAGTCGAGCGAACCGTAGCCGCGCGTCTTGGACTTGAGGGCGTCGAAGAAGTCGTAGATCACCTCGTTCAGCGGCAACTCGTAGTGCAACAGGACGCGCATCTCCGTGATATACTCCATGTGCAACAGTCTGCCGCGCCGATCCTGGCACAGTTCCATGACGGCGCCGACATAATCCTTGGGGATCATGATGTCCGCCTTGACGATGGGTTCCTCGATGGCGGCGATGGAGAGGGGATCCGGCAGATTGCCGGGGTTCTGGATCATGCGGACCGCGCCGTCCTGCATGATGATGCGGTAGATGACGCTCGGAGACGTGGTGATGACGGAGAGATCGAACTCACGCTCCAACCGCTCCACGATGATCTCCATGTGCAGGAGTCCCAAGAACCCGCAACGAAAACCGAAGCCCAAGGCCGTGGACGTCTCCGGCTCAAAATGGAAGGCGGCGTCGTTGACCTGGAGTTTTTCGATGGCGTCCTTCACGCTCTCGTATTTCTCCCCCTCCGCCGGATAGATGCCGCAATATACCATGGGTTGCGCCCGCTTGTAGCCCGGCAACGGTTCGGCGGCGGGATCCTCGGCCAACGTGACGGTATCCCCCACGCGCGCGTCGGCCACCTGCTTGATGGCGGCGCAGATATAGCCCACCTCCCCGGCTTCGAGCGCGTCCGCGCGCACGGGGCCGGGCGCGTAGAAACCGACCTCCGTCACCTCATGGTCCTTCCCGCTGTTCATGAGCCGAACGATATCCCCCGTACGCAAGGAACCGTCAAAGACGCGGACGTAGATGACGACCCCCTTGTAGTTGTCGTAATACGAATCGAAGATGAGCGCCTTCAGTTTGCCCGACGGATCGCCGGACGGCGGCGGGATATGGAGGACGATGTCCTCTAGGACGTCCTCTATGCCGATTCCCTCCTTCGCGGAGATGAGGGGCGCGTCCTCCGCGTCGATCCCCAAGACGTCCGCGATCTCCGCCTTCGCTCCGTCGGGGTCCGCGCTGGCCAAGTCTATCTTGTTCAGCACGGGCCGTATCTCAAGGTCCTCGTTCATGGCGAGGTAGACGTTCGCGAGCGTCTGCGCCTCGACGCCCTGCGTCGCGTCCACGACGAGCACCGCACCCTCGCAGGCGGCGAGGCTGCGCGACACCTCGTAGGTGAAATCGACATGGCCGGGCGTATCGATGAGGTTCAGGATATATTCGCGTCCGTCCCGCGCAAGGTAGCGCAGGCGGGAGGTCTGCAACTTGATGGTGATGCCGCGCTCGCGCTCCAGGTCCATGTTGTCCAAGAACTGCTCCTTCATCTCCCGCCCGGACACCGCGCCCGTGGATTCCAGGATGCGGTCGGCGAGGGTGGACTTGCCATGGTCGATATGCGCGATAATCGAGAAATTCCGTATGTTTTTCATAGTATCCACCATTATAGCAGAGAAAAATACCCCTTGCAATTGCGAGTATCCCGGCTTATACTGTTACGGGAATATCTCGTCGTCTTCATGTTGGCTTTACGGAGCCGAGACAGAGGCGCGCAGGGACAACAAACGGAATGGAGGCAGGAATGGCAAACATCAAGTCAGCCAAGAAACGGATTCGCGTAATCGAGAAAAAGACGCAGAGA
>JAISGB010000012.1 GCA_031263335.1 Eubacteriales Family XIII. Incertae Sedis bacterium | reverse complement strand
TGAAAAAGTCCAGATCGAACATGATGACGCAACAGGGGCTGTTCGCGCGCTTCGCCCGCTCCAACTCCATGGCCGCCATCTCCATGAAATGCCGGCGATTGTACAGCCCCGTGAGTCCGTCGTTGTACGCGGCGTCCTCCAACTGCGCTCTCAGCGTCTCGCTTTTCGTGATATCCTGAATCAGGATGACCAACCCCAAGGTCCGCCTGTTGGTGGAGACGGTATTGACCCAAGCGTTGAATATCCGTCCGTCCCCGTCATTCAGCGCGAATCGGATGTCCTCATACCGGCGGTTGACATCGAGATCCGCGAGCGCCTCCGGCCATTGCGACAGCCGATCGATCGGGGTCCCCTTGCTCAGGCCGTTCAGCCCCGAAAAGAGTCCGCGCGCCACCTTGTTGGACGCGATATAATTTGAGTGCGCGTCCAAAAATACCAATCCGTCCCGGATCATGTCCAAGGTCGCGGTGCTCGCCCTCGGCGTGAAGTCAAACAGGTCATATCGGAGCACGCTGACATAGACGAGGATGTTCGTGATGATCAGCGAGAACGGCGTGAAATTGACGCCGCTCAATCCCTCTCGAAAGAAATAGGTGCTCACGATGAAAAAGGCGTTCGCGATCACGGGAGCCGCCGCGCTCAGGAGCAGGAAGAACA
This sequence comes from Eubacteriales Family XIII. Incertae Sedis bacterium, assembly GCA_031263335.1. Taxonomy (GTDB): domain Bacteria; phylum Bacillota; class Clostridia; order Peptostreptococcales; family Anaerovoracaceae; genus JAISGB01. Next base: position 4,397 of record JAISGB010000012.1, on the reverse strand, counting down.
GGGGCCGTCGATAATGTCTGCCCCACCGGGACATGCGATGGATCAATATGCCGCAGGACAGGGCGATACATAGGATGGAATACCCGTATACGCAGTAATACGCGGGTCCCTGCTCCAATATCTCCAAGGTGTGAATGGGCGTTTCAACGGAATACCGGAATGACTTATAGATCAACCCCGTATATTCCGTGGTCCAAACCATGGCCAGATTGATCGTCGGTATCACAAGGATGAGGAGCCTGAAAAGCATCCTCGGCATCCGCGCCTCACAATAATCGATCACAAAGAACAGGAAAAACGGGGACATAAAGCAACCGCCCGCATACATCACCTTCATGCCGACGAGCGCGCCGTCCGTGGAACCGCTCGACGCCTCCAGATAATTGCCGAAAATGTAGAACAACATCCCGATGAGCGCATATATAAAATAATTCTTTTTCTCGCTTCTGCAATGTTGAACGGTCATCGCGATCAGAAAAGCCGACGCGAGTATACCGACCAAAAGCAAGAAAATCAAAATTGTATTGACCAAACAATCTCCTTTGCCCGTACTTGTCCCACCGATCCTGTACGAAGAAATTGTATCATGAACCAACATAACAATCAACGTGATTCTCAAGTATCGACAACCCAAAGGCTCCCGTTCAAATATCGCAAATTCGTAAATTCCAATATCGCAAATTCTTGCCGCAATTTCGCACCAACCTTTACCCTCTCACGGGAATATGGTAGGATATGCGCATGGAACACTATGGCATGCTCGACGTCAGCCTCTATCAAATACAGATATTCTTGGCCGTCGCGGAGGAACGCAATTTTTCGCATGCCGCGGACACGATGAACATCGCGCAGCCGGCCCTGAGCAAGCGCATCAAAAGCCTTGAGGAATCGGTCGGCGTCGAACTGTTCGATCGCGGCAAACGGCCCGTCGAACTGACGCCCGCGGGGGAAGCGCTGTACAAGCAATTACAGCCCTTGGCGCGCCGGATCGAAACGGCCTTAAGCTCCGTCCGGGACGAATCCCGTCGGAATCTCTCGCGGCTCTCGGTCGGATTGCTCGATTCGGGCAAGCAATTGTCCTTCTTTCACAAAGCGGGGGAACTGTTGGAGACCGAGACGCCCGGACTGACGTTCTCGTGGGAATACATCGCCTTCGACAAATGGAAGGGAATGCTCAACACGGGATGTCTCGACATCATGATGATGTTGCGCATGGCGGAATCGGAATTCGAGAGCGATTGGTCGTGGGTGCGCATCATGGAGGTCCCGAAGCTCGTCTGCATGTTGAAAACAAACCCCTTGAGCGAAAAAGAGCGGATCACCTACGAGGATCTGCGTTCCCAACGCTTCGTGATGAACCCGCCGAAGATCATGCCCATGTATTACCGTTTTGTCCGCGAACAGACGATGTTGCACGGCGGGTATGAACCGACCGTCGCCCGATTCTCACCAAATCCGCACAGCCTCATCGCCAACATAAAGTACGATGACGAGGTCGCCTTTTGCGATATGTACCACCGCGATGCGGACAGCGATTTCATCAGATGCTTCGAGTTGCCCGCGACGAAGAGCGGACTCGACGCGATTTGGCGCAAGGACAACCGCAATCCCCATATCGAACGCTATTTGGAACTGACGAGGGAACAACTCAGACAAACCTACCCCGGCGCCTTGCACTTCTGACACTATTCCGATCCGGAATACTTGGATGCCGTATCTCTATTTCCCTTTTTTGGAACGATTCGTTACGATGGCAACATAGGCAAACGCTTTCGTTGAAAGAAAGGGGTGCAGAGATGCCGCGCGTTCCCGTATCGGATCAGGACAAGCAAAAGAGTTATTACAAGTATTATCTCCGGCCCATGGCCGAGCCGCCCGCCGAGCGCATGGCGGCCATCGGGGAGCGTCCCGGCGACGCGCGGGACGCCCTGCGCATCCAAGATCGGAACAGATTGTTCGAGCCGGGGGATCTGCCCGGCCGGTTCGGATGGTGGCGGTTCGAGGACGGCACGGCCATGATCGCCAACCGGACCCTTTTCCCGAATGTCACGGGGGAGATGTTCGATTGGTGGTTCGCTTGGCATCCCATCGATCGGTTGCGCTACGCGATCTGGGATCCCGAGGATCATTTCGACGTCTACTTGGAGGACAAGGCGCATACGTTGGACTTTTCCCTCACTGTGCGCGAGCGGCATTGGGGCAGCGTCCATCATATCTGGGAGGACATCGGCCTCGGATCCGTCGATCTCCTGCGCCTCGATTTCAAACGACCCTCCGAATTGGGTTACGATGAAAGCAAAATGGACACGGAGTTCTGCAACGCGCTGGTCTGCGCGAACGGACGGACGTTGGGTTCGTCCGAACGCCCCGATATGCCCGTCGTGATGACGCATTTCCTGCGTCCGACGGCCGGAGGCTCGGAACTGCGCTCTTGCTTCTGGTTCGGATGGCAGATCGAGGACGGCGAACCCGTAAAGAAAATCCCCGACGGCTTCTCGATTCCCAAAGAACCCCCCATCGAACTGCTGAAACACAACGTCGTCGAATATACCAATCTCGCCGCCATCCTGCCCTACCTGTACATGGAAGAAAAGGACAATTGGATCTGAAATACGCGGAGATCGCTCCTCAACGGAGGAAGGGAGGTCGTCACAATGGTTAAACCCGACAAGACATCAACCGTCGACAGGCAATTGGTCAACAGCAAATTCGGCAAATGGGGATGGAGCATGATCGTCTACAGCTTCCTCCTGTATTTCTTCATGGCCGGCATCACGACGGACGGACTGAACCTTCTGCCGGACGCGTTCGCCGCAGTAAAAGGGTGGAACGCGATGCAGATCCTGTCGTTCGCGACGCCGGCCGGCATCCTCGGCGTCATCGGCAGCTTTATTTCCGGCCAGTTCATCATCAAGCACAAACCCATGCGGACCTCCGCCGTCACGCTCATCATAAGCGGCGTGGCCTACGCCCTGTTCGGGTTTTCGCCGTCGCCGATCGCCCTCGCCGTCCTGCTCTTCATCGCCTGTTTCGCGGCGACCGGCTTTGGGATGGTCGTACCGCCCGCGCTCATGGCGAACTGGTTCCCACGGAAAAAGGGGATCGCCCTCGGTTGGGCGACGATGGGCGCGCCGGCCTGTACGGCCTTCTTCGTGCCGCTTTTGGGGTTTCTGCTCGGTCGATTCGGCTTGGTTCCCGCTTTTGGCGTCATCGGCGCCGCCTGCGTCGTCCTCGGCGTCGTCACATTGTTCTGGGTGAAGGACTATCCCGAAAGCGTCGGCGCGATTCCGGACAATCTGCCCGCAGACAGCGTACACGCCGTTTCCTCGGATGACCTGAAAAGCTACGTGAGTCCCTTCACCATCAAGAAGCTCCTCGCCGACAAGGACCTCTGGTTCATCAGCCTCGGCTTCGGTTGCCTGTGGATGGTGACCGTCGGCATCGTCAGCCAGTTCATCCCCCGCATGATCAGCGTGGGCTACGAGCAGACGGAAGCGCTGTTCATCCTCACCGTCGCGGCCTTGATCGCGATGCCGGGCAGTTATTTCTGGGGTTGGCTCGACCAGAAGGCGGGAACGAAACTCGCCTCGATCGTGTACGCGGCCTTTTACATCATCGCGCTGATATTGCTCATATTGGAATTGGAAGGCATATTGGTTTGGATCGCCGCCATATTCGTCGGCGTCGGCATCGGCGGCCTGTTGAATCTGATGCCCTCCTTGGTCATCACGGTGTACGGGCGATATGACTTCATGGCCGCGTATCGGTTGGTCGCCCCGATCGCGACGATCATCCGCGTGTTGGCCTTCGGAATCATGGCGACGCTCCTCACGATGTCGAACGGATCGTACACCCTGCCCTACACGGTATTCATCTTTATCGACATCATCGGCCTGATATTTATCCTCCTCGTTTCGGGAAAGACCAAAGGGAAGATGGATTAATTGCGCCGTTCGGTTGTCCTGTCCGCCCGTTTCCATGTATACTATACTTGTCTCTGTGCCGCCGAGATGCTGCATGGAGGCAAGTGACATCCATTGCCGCGGAATCCGGCGGGAGAAACGATTCCGAGGCGACGGTCGGTTACGGCAAAGCTATTGCCGCTCTGCGGAGCGTACGCAGGACAATTGATGAAAAAAGTGACACTTTTGGTCATATGCGCCGCCGTCCTCTTTGCCACGATGGAGGTCGTGCTGAAATCGGTGGGGAACGCCGTGGATCCGTTGCAGATGACATTTCTGCGGTTCATCATCGGCGGGTTGTTTCTCCTGCCCCCGGGCGTCGGCGAGCTCAAACGGAATAAGACGCGGCCGACGGTAGGCTTTCTGCTCTGCATGCTGTTGCTTGGGACAATCTGCGTACCGGGCAGCATGATCTGTTTTCAGCTCGGGATCCTA
>JAISGB010000276.1 GCA_031263335.1 Eubacteriales Family XIII. Incertae Sedis bacterium | reverse complement strand
AGGAAGAACAGCGGCGCGCAGGCCGCGACCGCGGACAGGCCGACCGCGCCGTAAGCGTTGCCGACGAGCATGGTGCAACCGAGCGGCGCGATGATGGAAAGAAGAAGGGAAAGTGTGTTCAGGATCGCGTGTCTGCGGTAGAGCGTCTCAAAGAAGGTGCTGTGATCAGCCATTTTGTCCGCCCGCGCGGTCATTCGATCGTGAGGATGCCGGAGAAACCCGTCATTTCGAATATCTCCCTGATTTCAGCGGAGACATTGCGGATGATCAGCCCGGAATTCGCCGCCTTTGCCGACTTTTCCGCCATGAGCAACACGCGCAAGCCCGCGCTGCTGATGTATTCCAACCCGTCGCAATCGAGTACGGTCCGCTTGCCTGATTTGACCGCGTCGATCAAGATCGGTTGCAATTCCGGTGAAGTGAGCGTATCGAGCCGGCCCTTGATCGAAACAACCCGTTCATTGCCATTCATCATTGTGTTAATTTCCATTCATCCCTCCGTGCGCTCCATATGCCTCGGCTATATCGCCGCCATCTTCTCATTTGCGTTCTCAGAGAGGGCAGACAACATGTCAAACACGCGATCAAACGCCTTCACGACGCGCGGGTCAAAGTGGGCGCCCTCCGACTCCGTGATGATCCGATACGCCTCCTCCTGCGTCATCGCCTTTCGATAGACCCTATCCGCGACAAGCGCGTCATAGACATCCGCGACCGCCATGATACGACCGCCTATCGGGATATCCTCGGCGGACAATCCGTACGGATAGCCGCTTCCGTCGTATTTTTCATGATGCGTAACGGCGATCTCGTTCGCGGTCGTGAGATAGGTCTGCGACGGCATATCGACCAACAAACGATCGATCATCGCTTTGCCGATGAGGGTATGACGCTTCATCGCGTCAAACTCGTCGACCGTGAGACGGGCGGGCTTCAGGAGAATCAAGTCGCTCACACCGACCTTGCCGATATCGTGCAAGGGGGCCGCCCGCGCCATCCGCTCCACATCCTCCGAGCTCAGCGCGCCTCCGTAGGCGCCCGTCTCGACCAGATCCATCCCCAACAACATGACATATTTGCTCGTACGCGCGATGTGGCCGCCCGTATTTTCGTCGCGGCATTCCACCATCTCCGAAATGGATGAGAGCAACCCGTTACTGAGCGCTTCCATCTGTTCCCGCATGGCCTTGTCGCGCCGCGCGATGTTGAGATGCACCCGCACGCGATGCCGCACGTCCGCGTCGACGAACGGGGTCTCCGCCGTGTCGACGATCCGGTCGTCGAAGATCCCCTCATGGCCGACGCCCCGCCCCTTGACAATGATCACGGGGACGTTGCGGAGGCGTTTGTGATCCGTCAGCCGCGCGACATTCTCCTCTGCGGACGCCCCGTCCGCCGTACGCGAAACGAGGAAGAGATCCGGCGTTTCACGCAGACTGATCCGCATCGCCTCCTCGATCGAGGCGCAGGACACGAAATCGTGATCGGACGACAGGATGCGTGTCAAGGCATCCCTTTCTTCCCCGTCGCCGCCAATGTACAACACTCGATATTTATTCAAATCCTTCTCCTTGAGGAATATTATATCACTATGCGCAAAATATTCTACCGGCAAATTCTAATGTGACTGCTCAACGGTCACGCTATGGGACGAGCGTCTTTGTCTGCCCCGGGGATGTGATCGCGATGGTCCCGCCGTAGGTGCAGATCAACTGCGAGGTGTTCGTGAGCGCCGGATAGGCGCCGATGAGGACCTTGGGGCTGCCCGGAACCCAAGGCGCGACGGTATTCGGCACACAGGGCATCGGCGTGAGGACGCCGAGCGCGGCGGCCGTCGCGGACGCGACGGTCGGATTCGCGAGCGAGGTACACATGCCGAACGGCGGGATGTTGACCATCGGGTTCTTGTCCATGATCGTCGCTGCGGGCGCGGGCGTCAGCACCTTCGTGTTGGACGTCACCATCAAGGTCGACGGCGCGAGGCCGAACGGGCAGACCATGCCGGCGCCGGCGCATACGCATATCGCCACGGTTTCCTCCTTCCTACAATATCAGATCGGCGTAGGGTTCAAAATCCGAACGCGTGAACACCTTGCCCGTCTTTACAAACTCATAGCGTATCGCGAGGAGATAATGCTTCATGTGTACCTCCCCGTTCGCCTCCGGATCGCCCGCCGCGAGGAAGGCCGCGTTCAGGATGCAGTTCTTGATGTTCCCGCCGACGAACTCGAAGCGATCCGCCAAGAATTTGATGTCGACGTCCTCGGCCAAGGGCGTATTCTTCGGAATGGTCGCGTCCCAGAGGATCTTGCGCGTCCCGGCGTCCGGGAATTGGAATTCGACGATGAATTTCATACGGCGGAAAAACGCCGGGTCTATGTTGTGCTTGTAATTGGTCGCGAGCACGGACACGCCGTCGTAAGCCTCGACCTCCTGAAGCAGGAGGGCCGTCTTGTTGTTGTTGCTCGATTGGCTGCTGCCCCCGTCGTCGGAACGCTTCGCGAACAGGGTGTCGCACTCGTCGAAAAAGAGGACGACGTTGCACTTTTTCGCCTCGCGGAAGATCATGGAGATGCTCTTTTCCGTCTCGCCCACATACTTGTCGACGACCTTTGACAGATCCACACGGTAGAGTTCGAGATCCAACGCGTTGGCAAGCACCTGCGCGCACATCGACTTGCCCGTGCCGGGCGCGCCGAACAGGAGGACGGACAGGCCGCGTCCGTAGGGGTATTTGCGGTTGTAATTCCATTGTTCGTAGACCTGCTTGCGGAACCGCATCTGATCGCAGGCGTATTCCAAGGATTGCCGCTGATCCGCGGACATGACGATATCGTCCCAAGTATAGGTCGCCTTGATCTTCGTGGCCTTCTGCGTCAGCTCGTGGCTCATCTGGTTGTAGCAGGCTTCAAAGAGCGCGGCCCTGCCGATCTTTTCCTCTTTTCTCATCGCGGAAAGGCTGCGTCCCATACGGAGCGCGCCCCGCACCTTCCCCGCCGTGAACAGGAACTTTGCGGCCATCTCGTCGAGGTCGACGTCGTCGTCGAATTCATATCCCTGCGCGTAATGGCGCCACAGCAGTTCCCGCTCCCCGTTGTTGGGCGTCGGCAGTTCAAGTTGGGTATACTCCGCGGCGGTGATCTCCTTCATCGGCAGTTTTTCGCGGCTGAGCGCGAAGACGGCGGCGCCGCCGGCCGCCAACGTACCGAAGGCGAGATCCATGTAGCCCATGAACTTTTCCCGTTCCTCCTCGCGAAACGACAGGTTGTCGAGGCAACAACAGGCGTTGAGCAGGATGCACTCGCGGTTTACCGCCCACAGCGCCTTCTCGACGAAGGAGAAATCATAGGAAAAGAGCTTCCCGCAGTCCAAGCTGACGCATTCCGTCCCTCTGCCGGCGCAGAAATGGCGGATCGTAAACTTGCGGCCGCTGCCCTCATCCCCGAAGAGGGAAAAGAGACGACAACCGTCGTCAAAGGCGATGGTCAAGGCGTCCGACTGATCCGCGCCCGAAACCATTGGGTCGAGTTCCGTGTCGTCCGTGATCAGCTTCAGGAAACGGCGATATCCCTCATCCGGGCGACGCGGGTTCTCACCGAAGAGGAAGTCCAAGAGGCGTTTGTCCGGGGATATCTGCGTCGAAAAAGGCATCGCGCCGTTGATCTTCAGGTCGAAGAGCGGTTGAAGCTTCTCAAGCGCCTCCGACATGACGCCCGAAGCGCGCGCGATGGAGAAATCGCTTCCGTAATAGACGCGCGCCGCAGACTCAAAGGTGGGCGCGGAGAGGTTTGCGTTTTGTCCGATCACCTGAAAGACGGAGGCGTAGTTGGTCTGCGTGGACGAGAGGATCGCGCAGGCAAAGCAGAAGAGCGTAAAGTCCGAAAACGAACATTTCTCGCTCAGGCGATGCAGGGGCATGGGAACGGCGGCCTCGTCCGTGATCTCCGCGCGCGCCCGTATCTCCGCGATCAGTTCCTGCGACGTCCTGCTCATATCGATGTCAATGGCCTGCGCCGGCGCTTGGTCGGCCTCGTCCGCGAACGCGCCCATCACGTCCATAATGTCGTCGTCCTCGTCGGCCGGCGGCGCCGAGGGCTTCGCGGCGGCCTTTGCCGCGCCCGAGGTCTCGGGATGCTTCGCGAGAAAATCCCCCAGACGCTTGCCCGTCAGGTCATAGGCGATCTCGATATCAGGATAGAGGGCGTTCTTGTACCCCCCCTGCTCCGACGCGAACAGTCCCATCAGCTCGTTCAGATGCGCGCGGAGCTGCCGATCCGCGCAAGCGAAAAGATAGGACATATATTGATCATAATCGGCAAACGGCGTTTGCGCCGCGCCTTCCTTAAAAAATCCCATTGGACGCCTCCATTCCCGTCAGCCCGCAAGCGGGTGATCGCTTGCGGCTACTCCTTGGGCGTCGTACGAAAGACGGCGCCGCTATCAAAGACAGAGGTTGCGGAGTCGATGCCGCCGAACCGATCCTCCAAGTTCGTTTCGATCGCGCCGCGCGCCCTGTCTATCGCTTCCGAGCGCGGCCGCTCGATGCGGATGTCGATCTCGACCTCATCATCGTCCGAATCCCGCCGCCCCGTCTTGATCCCATTGTCGGCCGCCATGGCCTCTCCTTTCGCCTCACGTCAGATAATGCGTCTCATCCATCGCCATCTCGCCATCGAGCGACCCGGCTGACGGATCCGCGATATACGCGTTGACATCCAAGTTCGCCCCGTCGTCGAGCGCGAACCTGTCCCCGAGGAACAGGATCCGCACATCCATGAGGAGGGGTTTGAACTGGCCGATCAGCCGCGTCAAACGCAATTGCAGTTTTTCGTCCGGCTTTTGCCGGATCAGGAGGGTGAAGCTGTACGGGTCGTCCCCGTACAGGCGTTGCAAAGCGCGACGCGTCCCCTGATCGTCGGCCGCGTCCACGTGCTCCACGATATGGAAGGGGGCGTCCACGAAGATGCCGACCAATTCTTCGATAGACTCCCGCGTACCCTTCATTCGGATCAGCGCGTAGGCTTTTTTCAGAAAGACGCGCAGACGGTCCTCGTCGATATAGTCCCCGTCCGACGCCATGCCGAACCATGACGCGTACACGGGCAGAAGCGTCGCCGGGCAGGTATCCGGATCGAGCAGATCGCAGGCGTGATCGATCGACGCCTCGAGATCGTTGTACAGGGAAGAAAACACGGAGAGATAGCGGTGGAAGAAGTTGCCCGGCTCGCGATAGACCTCCGGGAAGGTGCGCAGGAACCGATCCCCCGGCGTAAAGGCGCGAAAATTCGAGAAGCGCGCCGCCTCGCCTCGGGCGGTCAGGCAGACCCACAGATAGCGCCCGTTCAGGCCGTACAGCAACATATCGCTGTAGATCGACGCGCGCGCGTCGGGAGCGTTTTCAAACAGCGCGAGTTTCTCGGCGGATGAGACGCCGGGATCGCGCAGAAGCGCGTTCATCTTCATCGGCCTACCTTTGAATAAGATCCGCTCATCATCCGAGGCGATCGCCTTTACGTTGAATATGCTGTCCTCGCCGACATCGGCGTCAAAGACGAGGCGCGCCCACGGACAACCCTCCGTCACGCCGTCGAGCGCGGCGAAAAACACGGCTGCGACGCGTGTCCGCTCGGTCGAGACGAGCATGCCCTCGTCGGTCAGTCGGAAGCCGTCGCGAAAGGCGCGGTTGAGCCGTACGCCGTTTATCCTGTATCTTCTGATTTCGTAAGCCATAACCCTTCCTCTGTTATCTGATTTCGAGCCGAAGCTCCCCCGGATAGCACAGCGTATCGTCCCGAAAGACGATATCCGGGCCTTCGAGCCGCGCGGAGAGCCGATCGCGGGGGGCTATCGCGAACTCAAACAGGGTCTCCACGCATTCCAACGCCTCCAAACCCTTGTATATGCTGTTGTAGGATATGCGCGTCCCGAAGGGCAACGATCCCGACACACCGTCCAACTCATCGCGCAGATAGGATTCGACGATCTCCTTCGCGTTTTCATAATAATTTTTTACGTAAACCACCGCGTGTACATCCACCGCCGTATAGACGGGCGGGATCAACTCCACCTTCGTCCCGATCATGCGGCGTTGCTCAAGATGGCGCAGGATGATATCCGCGTAGAGGGGAGAGAGGGACGGCATATCCTCCTCTCCGTAGGGTTTGACGGCAATGCGGACGAGGTTACGCCCGAGCGCGGCGACCGCCTTCACCTTGTGGATGCACAGGCCGGGCGCGGACTTCACGATGTGTTCGTAATCGCCGATCGTGACGGCCACGGTCGGCGACCACAGATCGGCGAGGAAGCGCAACCGAAGCTGTTCCGCGCTCTCCCGCGTCGTACCGCCGCCGCTCGGCAGGGCGTTCTCTATAGAAGGGACGGCGCGCTCGCGCTCCGCAGACAGAAACTTAGGGACAAAGGATGTTCCTGCCCGGACATTGCCGCGCGCGCCCTCCGTGACCGAGCAGGACGCGAGGTGAAGCAGAAACCCGTCCATATTTCCCGGATCGCAGACGCGAAGCTCCGAGACGTCGGAAGACACGCGGTAGCGGAATTTGCCCTCATCTTCCTCGTCGGGCCGCACGAAGAAATAGACTCCTGTCCCGTCCTCATCCCGCCCTTCGGCCAAGACACAGAAATCGTCCGCCAGGATGTGGTCAAAGCCTTCGACGCGCAGTGTCTGATCGTCGTAGCCCATCAGCCTGCCGAGCACCAGATGCTCCGCGACGGCCGCGTCGCAACCGACGACGCGCACCGCATCCTCGCGCGCGTCCGGGCCGAAGCCGAAGCGCGCCGCGTCGAAGCGGATGTCTATCCCCTCCGCCGTCCGGCGCTCCTCGTAGAATCGCCCGACGGCTTTGCGGCCGTCGAACGGCGTATACTTACGATAGGCCCCGGAACCGTCCTCATCGCAAAAGACCGTACAGTAACCGTTCATGCCGACCCGATCCCGGTAGAGGACCGATCCGCGCCCCGGCAGGGAGCGCGTCGTGACCTTGCTGTCCTTCTGACACGCCTTAAACACGTTGGCCGTGATCGCGTGGATGCGGGGCGAGATGTCATACCGACCCGATCGGAGCACACACCGCAGGGCGTAGCCCTCCTCGCGTCCGATGGCGCAACGCGCCTTTTGTGAAGCGTCGATCGACAGTTTCACGATCCCATCCTTCAACAATCCTCTCGTCTCGTCGACGGCCTCCGCGTCCGTCCATCCGTCCTTCGCGAAGAACTGCCACCTCAATTCCGCAAACGCCGGATCGGCGTCGCCGAACGCGTTGCGATTCTCGTCGCCCGTGACGCGGACGATCAGGATCAGATTTTCGCGATCTTTGGGGATATCGTCGAACAGCACATAGAACCGCGCGCCGACCTCGGCGGGCGCGCCGAACACGGCGACGCCCGATCTCGACGCACCGCCCTGCAGATAGGTGATATCCCTCAATCCCTCGTCGTTCTCGCAGTAGAGCCCCTTGACGCCCCACGCGTCGAGACGGACCTCTCCGTCGGCCTCGAAGCATATATCCTCCGCCATGAATTTTTCGCCGAGGGGGAAGGACAACGAACCGTCGAGTCCGTCGGCGCCGATAAATACCTCCGAAGCGCGGTACGCGCCGGGTGAAAAACCGAGCATGCCGAGGAGTCCGAAACGCACGGCTTCCGGCACATCGTTGATCTTCTCCCGCAGAAGGGCCGTGAACATCGAGAGGTTTTGCAGGATCGTGATGCCGGGGTCGGACACGTTGAAATTTGTCCACTCATCCGTGTACATCGGTATCCTCTCGATCGCTTCCGCCAAGATCTCTTCATAGGTTTTGTCGGCGAGGTTGATGCTGTCTATCAAAATCCTTTTCTCCTTACTTAAATAAGTAACCGGCGATCGTTGCGTTTTGTTGTTCCATATCACTTCTCATAGAAATGCACGCGATGGCGACCGTTGACGCCTATCATGAACGGCTGTCTGCGCAACTCGCCCAATTCGCAGATGTGTGTCCCGGAGGCGTCCGCGTAGGTCGCGGTCGCGGTGAAGCGTCGGATCGTCGCCCGCGCGCTGATGCCGTGCAACATGATGTCCACCTGCTCCGGCGTCGGCACTTCCCCGATCCGCCGTCCCCCGATCCGCTCGCCGTGTTCCCCTCCGCGCGGCAAAGGTTCGATGCGTTCCGCGATCTTCTCGCAGATCAGCGCTTCTATCTCAAACCGTTGCTTCATATCGTCCGCACGCACCCAGACATCGATGTCGATCTTCACGAACAGGGGTTCCCTGATCTCGATGTCCCGCGCCGTGAGCGTGGCCTCGCATTTGCCCAGGATGCCGTCGAGAAGCCGTTCGGCGGTATTGTCGAAGACCCAAGACCCCTCCGCGTAATCCCGCATGAGCAGAGCGATGCCGACCTTTCGCCGCCCCGTCGCGTCCTTTTCG
>JAISGB010000234.1 GCA_031263335.1 Eubacteriales Family XIII. Incertae Sedis bacterium | reverse complement strand
CTCACTGCGTTCGCAGTTACTTGGTGGGATGAGACTCACTGCGTTCGCAGTTAATAGCGTGACCGGTGCGTAGTCACATATTTCTTTATCGTAGTTTGATATGGATATCCCGCAACTGTTGCTCCGTCACCTCCCCCGGCGCGTCGAGCATCAGGTTCTGCGCGTTGCTGTTCAGCGGGAATGCGATCACCTCGCGGATGTTTTCGTCCCCGGACAGCAACATAACGATCCGATCCACGCCGGGCGCCATGCCCGCGTGCGGCGGCGCGCCGTATCGGAACGCGCGGTACAGGGCGCCGAACTTTTCCTCGACGTCCCGCTCGGAATAGCCGGCGATCTCAAACGCTTTCACCATGATGTCGGGCCGATGGTTCCGGACGGCGCCGGAGCTGAGTTCCACGCCGTTGCACACGATATCATACTGTTCCGCCAAGATATCCAAGGGATCCTCGGCGCACAGGGCTTCCATGCCGCCTCGGGGCATGGAGAACGGGTTGTGCGTAAATTCCACGCGCCCCGTCTCCTCGTTCAGCTCATACATGGGATAGTCCGTGATGAAACAAAACTCGTATCGGTCTTCCCGCACGAGACCCAGCCTGTTCGCCGCCTCCGTGCGGATCCGGCCGGCCAAGCCCGGCGCCGCGCTCGGCGCGTCGCTGATAAAGTAGAGGACGTCGCCCGGTTTCAGCGAAGCCGCTTCCGCGATCTCCTTTCGTTGCGCGTCGCTCAAGAATTTGTCGATGGGTCCCTTGTAGGTCATGTCCTCCCGCACGGCGATGTAGCCGAGTCCCTTCATGCCGATGGAAAGCGCGAACTTCTCCATGGACGCAAAGAAGGAGCGGGGCATGGACGCCGCGCCGGGAACGGCCACGGCGCGAACGATGTTGCCTTGGAATGGCTTGAACGCCACCTTCGCAAAGAACGCGGTCAGGTCGATGATCGTCAGCGGGTTGCGCAGATCGGGCTTGTCGGATCCGTATTTCAGCATCGCCTCCTTATAGGGGATGCGCGGATAGGGCGGCTCCGTCACGGGCTTGTCCGTAAACCGGCGGAAGGTGTCGGTCAAGACGCGCTCCGCCACGGCGAATACATCCTCCCGCGTGGCGAAAGCCATTTCAAAATCCAATTGGTAGAACTCCCCGGGGGAACGGTCGAGCCGGGCGTCCTCGTCCCGGAAACAGGGGGCTATCTGATAATAGCGATCGAAACCCGCCACCATGAGCAACTGTTTGAACTGCTGCGGCGCTTGGGGCAGGGCGTAGAACTTCCCCCTGTGTTTTCGGCTCGGCACCAAATAGTCCCGCGCGCCCTCGGGTGAGGAATTTGCGAGAATGGGCGTCTGTATCTCGAGGAACCCCAACGCCTCCATGGACAGCCGCAGACGCTTGATCACCTCGGCGCGCAGGACGATCTTGTCGTGAATCTTCGGATTCCGCAGATCCAAATACCTGTATTTCAGCCGCAATTCCTCTTTGGTGTCCTCGGAGGATTCCACCTCAAAGGGCAACGCGTTCTCGCAGAGTCCGAGTATCTCCGCTTCGACCTCTTTCAATTCCACCCGCCCCGTGTCGATGAGGGGGTTCACCGTATCCGCGTCGCGTTTCATGACTTTACCCGAGAAAGAGACCGTCATTTCCTTGCGCAGGGACTTGACCTGCTCGTCGCTGACGACCACCTGTGTCACGCCGCCGCCGTCCCGCAGATCCACAAAGACGATGCCTCCGTGGTTTCTGATCGCGTGTATCCATCCCGCCAATTTCACGGTCGCGCCGATGTCGGCTTCGGTCAGCTCCCCGCAACCGCGCGTACGATACCGACCGGACTGCCCGACCTCCGTCGCGACGGCCTCCCTTTGGATCGGGAACGCGGGCGCAACGCGGCGGTTTGCCTGCCTTTCCCTCCCGTCATCCGAATCGCCCGCGGGAGAGGACGGAGACGGCAAACCCGAACGGTCCTTTTTTGTCTCCGTTGCGTCCGCGTCCGCGCCCTCCGCGCCGGGACAAAAGGAACCGTCCCCTTTTGTCTCCTTTGTCTCCAACCGCTCCTTTAGGCGGGCGTTCACCGCCCGGGGATCGGCCTTGCCTTTCAACGCTTTCATGGTCTGCCCCACCAAGAAACCGAACGCCTTTGTCTTGCCGGACGCGTAGTCCGCGACGGATTCCGGGTTTTCCGCCAACGCGCGATCGACCGCTTCCTCCAACAGATCGTCGTCCCGTATCATGGCGAGGTTGTGCGCCTCGATATAAGCGTCGGGTTCCGCGTCGTCCCGGAACACGGCCTCGATGACCTCCCGACCGGCGCCGCGGTTGATCTTTCCTTCCCGAACGAAGGTCAGAATCGTCGCGATCTTCCCGGGTAAGGACAAGGACAAAACAGAACCGTCCCCTTTTGTCTCGTCCCCTTTTGTCTCCTTCATCAGGCGCAGGATATCCCCCGTGACGGTATTCGCGGCTTCCCGCGCCGCCTCCTCGCCGCCGCCGAGGGCGGCGGTGATCGCCTCAAACAGATCGGCGATCTCCTTTTCCGAGGTGAGGACGGCCGCGATCTTCTCGGAAATCCTCAGATCCCGCACGTAACGCGTCCGCTTCTCCTCCGCGAGTTCGGGGAGGGCGTCCTCGATCCGTCGCACCCACGCGGCGTCTATGCGGAGCGGCACCAGATCGGGATCGGGAAAATACCTGTAGTCCTGTGCGTTCTCCTTGCTTCTCATGGATCGGCTCATGCCGGCGTTGTCGTCCCAACGGCGCGTCTCCTGCGTCACGCTGCCCCCGGACGAGATCAAGGCGATCTGCCGCTCGCCTTCGTGCGCGATGGCCCTTTGGATCGCCTTGACGGAGTTCATGTTCTTCGTCTCCGTCCGTGTACCCAAGGCCGCGTCGCCCTCCGCCCGCACGGACAAATTGACGTCCGCACGCATGGAACCCTCCTCCATCCTGCAGTCCGACACATCCAAGTATACGAGTATCTCCCGCAACTTGTCCAAGTAAGCGGCGACCTCATCCGCCGATCGGAGGTCGGGTTCCGAAACGATCTCGATGAGCGGCACGCCGCACCGGTTGTAATCCGCAAGGCTGAACGCGCCGTCATGGATCAGTTTGCCCGCGTCCTCCTCCATGTGTATCTCGTGGATCCGCACCCGTTTCGTGTACGTCCCCATGTCGATCTCGACATAGCCGTCACGGCAGATGGGATGATAAAGTTGGGATATCTGGTATTCCTTGGGCAGATCGGGATAGAAATAGTTCTTTCGGTCAAACATGTTGTCCGTTTGGATCTCACAGTTCAGCGCGATGCCCGCCCTTACGGCCTTCTCCGCGACTTCGCGGTTGAGCACGGGAAGCGTACCCGGCATCCCGAGACAGACCGGACAGGTGTGCGCATTGGGTTCCCCGCCGAACACGGTGGAACAACCGCAGAATATCTTCGTCTTCGTCGAAAGTTCCGCATGAACTTCGAGGCCGATCACTGTTTCATATCGCATCTGTTTCCCTTTTCCGTTGAGTAGTTTTGATTGAAGTTTTGAGCGGGGGACGTCTCCTGTGATGATCGGTGGCGTCCTGATAGACGGTCGCCGCCGTGAGCAAGGTCTCCTCGTCGAACGCCTTCCCGATGAACTGCATCCCGACGGGCAACCCGCCTTCCCCCGCGCCGCAGGGCAGAGCGACGGCCGGCGCGCCGATGAGATTCACCGAAACCGTGTAGATGTCCGCAAGGTACATGGCCAAGGGATCCGCAATCTGCCCGCCGATCGCGTAGGAGACGGTGGGGCTGACCGGACTCAGGACCATGTCATACCGTTGAAACGCCTCGTCGAAGGTCTCCTTGATCATGCCGCGCACCTGCAGGGCCTTCTTGTAATACGCGTCAAAATAGCCGGAACTCAGGACAAAGGAACCCAACATGATACGACGCTTGACCTCCGTGCCGAACCCTTCGCTCCGCGAACGATAGAAGATGTCGTCCATATCCCGCGCCGCGTCCGAACGGAAGCCGTACTTGACGCCGTCATAGCGGGACAGATTGGAACCGGCCTCGGCGCAGGCGATGATGTAATAGGCCGGCACCGCGTATTCGATGAGCGGGAGGGTGAAGGATTCCACCTCCGCGCCCAAGGCGCGCAGGGTATCCGACGCCTCTGACACGCGGGCGCGGACATCGTCCGCAAGCCCCTCCTCCAAACAGTTTTGCGGCAGACCGATCTTCAAGCCTTTCAGCCCTTCCGCAGCGCCTTCCCCATGGATCGCCCCGCACAGGCGAAGCGGCTTGTCGATCACGGAGGTGCTGTCCTTTTCGTCCGGGCCCGACAGGACGGAGAGGGCGACGGCGCAGTCCCGCGCGTCCCGCGCGATGGATCCTATCTGATCCAACGATGAAGCGTAGGCCATCAGGCCGAAGCGCGACACGCTGCCGTAGGTGGGCTTTACGCCCGTCAGATTGCAGAAGGCGCAGGGTTGGCGGATGGATCCGCCCGTGTCAGATCCGATGGCATAGGGCGCGAACCCCGCCGCCACGGCCGCCGCCGATCCCCCGGAGGAACCGCCCGACACCCTCGTCCGATCCCAAGGGTTTGCGGTGACGCCGAAATACGATGTCTCTGTGGAACCGCCCATGGCAAATTCGTCCATGTTGGTCTTGCCGAGGATGACCGCCCCGGCTTCCTTCAGCTTGTCGATCACGGTCGCGTTGTACGGCGGGGAGAAATGCTCGAGCATCTTCGACGCGGCCGTGGTAACGCCGCCGTTCACGCAGATGTTGTCCTTGACCGCTGTGGGGACGCCCGCGATCGGGGAGAGAACGTCCCCGGCGTCGATCCGTCGCTGCACGTCCGCGGCCGCCGCCATGGCGCCCTCCTCATCGATGCTGATATACGCGTTGACGCCGTCCGCCCCTCGGTTCGCGTCGGCCAAGGACGCGTCAAGGAAAACCCTTGTCGCCTCGGGGCTGCTGATCGTTCGATCCCTGATGGCCTTCCCCAGTTCGAGGGCGGTCATCCCGCGTATGTCGTTCGCGTCCATATCGTCTCCTCAATCCTCCACCGTCTTGAACACCTTGAAGTAATCGCCCTCGGCGGCCGGGGCGTTGTCAAGCATCTCCGCGCGCCGATCCCCGTTGGTCACCCTATCCTCCCGAAAGCGGTTGTTCGCCTCAAAGGGGTGCGTCATCTCCGGCCGTCCCGTCGTGTCCAACTCGTTCAGTTTGTCCATATAGCCGAGGATGTCGTTCAGGTCGGCTTTGCGGCGCTCCTTCTCGTCGGGCGTCAGTTTCAGCTTGGACAGTTCCGCAATGTATTCGATCAGGCGATCGTCAATCTTCATGTTGTTTCCTCCAAGGTCCGCCGTTTCACGTTCCGAGTCCGATCCGCTCCTTCACGCGCCGCATCGTCCGCTCGGCGACGGCGTTTGCGCGCTCGGCGCCGTCCTTCAGGACGCGAAGCAACGCTTCGGATCGGCGTATCTCCGTATAGGCCCGACGGATCGGCGTGAGCGCGTCCGTGACGACCTCCGCAAGCTCCTTCTTGAACGCGCCGTATCCCTGCCCTTTATAGCGGGCTTCCGCCTCCGCTTGGGACAAGCCCGAGAACGCGCTGTAGATGGTGAGCAGATTGGAAATGCCCGGCTTCCCCTCCGGATCGAAGCGTATCTCGCCGTCGCTGTCCGTGACGGATCGCATGATCGCCTTTCGGATCGTCGCGTCGTCGTCGAGCAGGGATATACGGCTCAACGGATTCTCGGCGCTCTTGCTCATCTTGGCGGTGGGATCGTCCAAGGCCATGACGCGCGCGCCCTCCTTCAGGAAGCGCCCCTCGGGAATGACAAAGGTGTCGTCCCCGTACTTATTGTTCACGCGGATCGCGATGTCCCGCGTCAGCTCGATGTGCTGCTTCTGGTCGTTCCCCACGGGCACGATGTCGCTGTCGTAGAGCAGAATGTCCGCGGCCATGAGGATCGGGTAGGCGAACAGTCCCATCGGCGCGGATTCATTGCCGCGGCTCTTGTCCTTGAACTGCGTCATGCGGGAAAGCTCTCCCGTATAGGCGTAGCACATGAGCGCCCACGCGAGTTCGGCGTGTCCGGGGACGTCCGACTGCACGAACACGACGGATCGGGCGGGGTCTATGCCGACGGCCATGTAGAGCGCCGCCACGTCGAGGATGTTCTCCTTCAACTCCTTGGGATCCTTGGGCAGGGTGATGGCGTGCAGATCGACGATGCAGTAGACGCATTCGTTTTCGTCCTGAAGCCGCGTGAATTGTTGCAACGCGCCCAGATAGTTGCCGATGTGTATGTTCCCCGTGGGTTGTACGCCGGAAAAAACCCGCTTCGTCATCTCATATACTCCTCTTTCAACTTTTTCCTTATGTCGTTCTCCATGCGGGAGACGGTCATCTGGCTTACGCGGAGCTTTTTGGCTACATCCCGTTGGGTCCTGTTGTTCAACAACCGCCCCACAAAGACCTTCCGTTCCACCTCCGTCAGGCGCCGCATCACATTGCGGATGATCTCGACGTCCTCGACCTGTTCATAGCCCTTCTCGTTGACGTGGGCATAACCATCCATTTCGCCGTTTTCGCCCTCTTCCGTTTCCTCTATCACGCGGCTCAGGGAATAGGTCCGGTAGTTCTGCGCGCTCTCCATCGCCTCCAAGATCTCATCCTCCCCATAGCCCATATGGAGCGAAAGCTCCGGGATCGTCGGGGGCCGGTGCAACTTGAATTGCAGTTCATCCTTGGAGATGGGCAGACGCAGAGCGATCTCCTGAATCGTGCGCGGCACCTTCAGCGCCCAACCCTTGTCCCGGAAATAGCGCTTGATCTCCCCGATGATGGTGGGGGTGGCAAAGCTCGTGAACGCGAACCCCTTCGACGAGTCAAAGCGTTCCACGGCCAAGAGCAACGCCATGGACGCGACCTGATACAGATCGTCGTAATCCACGCCTTTGTTCAGGTACTTTCGGATGAGCATAT
>JAISGB010000225.1 GCA_031263335.1 Eubacteriales Family XIII. Incertae Sedis bacterium | reverse complement strand
AGACAATTCATCCTTTCTGTCGCTGAGCTCGGCGGTCTTCAGGAAGGACAGCACACCCACGGCAACGAGCAAGAGTACGACGACGAACAAGACCAAAGCCACCGCAATCCTGTTTCCGGTTGCGGTGCTCTTGGTTTTGGTCCGGTCCATCGCAAGCAGGAGATTCAGATCCCGTTGCTTGATCGCTTTCGCCATACATTTACCTCGACTGCTTCAGCAGATTGCCTATGTTGAACAGGTATGTCCCCGGGTTGAATGGTTCTTTCCCCGCAGCCTTCCCTCCGACACTCAGGCTTCCGCGAAAGTCCAACTCCGCGATGTCAATGCCGAGATAGGCCAAATTTTCCTGTAGGACGGCCAACTGTTCCGCCGTGACGCCCGCGAAGCAGGCGGAGGAAATATCCGTGTTGGAGCGTTGGCCCTTGCTGAACTGTATCATGGAGGACAGATTGTTGCCCACCTCGCCGAACCATTCGGGGACATCCGGATTGCTGATCAGCCTGTAGCTGTTCGAGATGCGGTATTCCCCTTCCTCAAAAAGGGTGAGGAACATATTCCGTCCGTCTATCTGAACGAGGATGTAGGTCCCCGTCCGCAACCCGGGCAGGAAGCGCGACAGTTTGATCTGGCAATTGGCGCCGATATTGATGCCCTTGAGATCGTAGCCCGCGCCGACGAGGACGGTCCTGTACGTTCGGATCAGTTCCTTGCCCGCGCCCACGGCGAATATCGTGACGCCGCCCGACTTGGCCTTCGGGTTCAGAATCACAAAATCAAATACGCCGTCCGCTTTTTCCTCGCTGTATTGGGCAAACTCCCGTTGGACGAATTCCAATATCTTGCTCTCGGATACGGGAGGCACATCCATGCGCTTTGTTTGGATGCTGTTGTTGTGTATGACAAGGAAGGTCGCCTCCTTGGCGAGGCCGTATTCGTCGTTTACGTCGCCCAAGAACTTCGTCATGATCTTCTCGTCGGTGACGATCCCGTTGATCATGCCGCCTTCGGGCAGGGGAATTTCCGCGAAATCCCTTATCTTTACGGTATTGCCTGCCGCATCCCCGACGATGAGCTTCAGGTGTGTGGGGGAGCAATAGATGGAGTTTGCCATAAGAAGATTCTCCTTGCCCGACACGGGGCATCCCTACATTCCGCCGCCGATGTTCTGATACATCTGATAGATGGGCAACATGACCGAGATCATCACAAACGCCACAATTACCGCCATGACCGCGATGAGGATCGGTTCCAACATCGTGACCAACCGTTGAGAGGCCATCTCCGAATCATAGTCATACTGATCCGCGATCGATTCGAGCATCTGTTCCAAGCGGCCGCTTTCCTCCCCGATCAGGATGGTGGAATACAGTTTGGCCTCAAATCCATCCACCTTCACGAGGGCCTGCGACAGCGTACGCCCATTGCCGAGATCGCTGATGACCCCGTCGAACTGTTTCTCTATGTACTTGTTGCCGATGGTGGGCTTTGCGATGTTCAGCGCTTGGATCATGGGAATGCCGCTGACGTACAGCGACGCCAAGGTCCGCGCGAACCGCGCCGTGTATATGGTGCCGAGCAACTGCTTCACCTTGGGTATCTTCAGCTTGAATTGGTCTAATTTCCGCTTCGGCTCCGGTTGCCTGAACAGGGATAGGAGCGCGGCGACCGCGATGACGACGACGATACCCAAATAGAGGAAGTTGTGCGTGAGGAATTGGCTGAGCGCCAACACCACCCGCGTGGGCAGGGGCAATGTCATCCCCTCGAACATGTCGAAGAATGAGGGGAGAACGAAGGTGAAGATCACGAGCATGACCAATACGATGAGTATGACGAGAATGATGGGATAGGTGGTCGCGCTTTTGATCTTGCCGTCCAACCGCTGTTTCTTGTCGAAGGTATCGGCCATCTTGAGCGCCGTGGTGTCCATGCGCCCGCTGCTTTCGCCCGCCCGCATCATGCCGATCAACAGCTCCGGGAAGGCGCGTCCGCGCTGCGCCATCGCCTCCGAGAGGGGCGATCCTCTCTGCAGATCCTCGATCACCGCGTTGTATATCTTCTTGACATGCGGCTTCGCGTCCCGTTGGGCGATGATCATCATCGCCCGAATCAGCGTGATGCCCGACGACAGCATCGCGGCGAGTTGACGGCAAAAGTCGGCGACCTCCGCGGTCTTGAGCCGCGTCTGCTTCTCCGCCCGATCCTCCACCGAATGATTCAGCAAAAAAAGACCTTCATTCCCCAACAAGACGCTGAGTTGGGGAATGTTGGCGGCTTCCATTTTTCCGTTTCTCTTCTTCCCGTCTATGGCGACGGCGTTGTATTTGTACAGTGGCATACTTACCTCAAATGCCCGGGCGCACACAACTATCCGCCTGTTTGGGGTACCGAAACCCGACCCCCATGCTTCCGCGGCGAACCTCTTGCTAAGAGTATATAGGAAGAGTCCGCATTTTGCAACATTTGCCATTACGGTTCGGAATCAAAAGCGTTAAATTTTATTGGGAAGTTTTCGTCCGCTCCGGATTACGGTTTCGGGGGCGACACAATCGCGACGCCCGCGCTCGTACCGAGGCGCGTCGCCCCGGCTTCGATCATGCGCATCGCGTCCGCGTAGGTACGCACACCGCCGGACGCTTTCACACCGACGTGCGCGCCGACCGTTTCCCGCATCAGTCGGACGTCATGCACCGTGGCGCCCCCCGACGAAAAGCCCGTCGAGGTTTTGACGAAATGAACGCCCGCAAGTTTGGCCGCCATGCAGGCCTTCACCTTTTCCTCGTCGGTCAACAGACAGGTTTCGATGATTGCCTTCACGATTATACGACCCCGCGCAACATCGACGACAGCTCGGATATCCTTGAAAACAAAAGGCCAATCCCCGGATTTCACGGCGCCGATCCCGATCACCATATCGATTTCCCCGGCGCCGTCGGCGATCGCCAGGCTCGTCTCAAACACCTTCGCTATGGTCGCCGTGGCGCCCAACGGGAATCCGACAACGTTGCAGGTCTTGACAGAACTGCCCGCCAACAGTTTCGACACCTTCTTCACATACCGGTGATTGACGCATACCGACGCGAAATCGTATTGTACGGCCTCCGCGCAAACCGCGCGGATTTCCGCGTCGGTCGCTTCCGGTTTCAGGATCGTGTGATCGAT
This sequence comes from Eubacteriales Family XIII. Incertae Sedis bacterium, assembly GCA_031263335.1. Lineage (GTDB taxonomy): Bacteria > Bacillota > Clostridia > Peptostreptococcales > Anaerovoracaceae > JAISGB01. The sequence continues at coordinate 958 of JAISGB010000225.1, read as the reverse complement.
GTATTTTGAAAGGGACGCGGGTTTCTTATCCTCAAAGACGTCCCCGGGAGGACGTGTATCGGCAAGCGGCGACAGTTTCTCCGTGAGTTCCCGGCTCCAACGTTCGATTTCCATACGGCCTCCTTGCATCATGATCAACCTTCGTGCCGGCGCCAATCGTATTTTTCCGACCCCTTCAATACGATCCGGTACGGCATCAATTCCTTCACGCCCTCCGGGGCGTTTTTCCCTCTCAATCGTTCGATCATCAGGCGCATTGCGACCCTTCCCTGCTCGACCGCATCCCGTTGGACGACGGAGATGTTATAATCAAGGATCTCAAGCGCCTCGATCACATCATATCCGATGATGGAAATATCCCTTCCCACCGTTATCCGGTGTTCGCGCATACTTTTCAAAAAACCCAGGGTCGATAAATTGTTTGATGTGAAAACAGCGGTCGGAGGATCCGGCAAGGCGAGCAATCTGTTCGCGCATTCGTAAGCGCGTTGCACTCTGAAATCACTGTTTTGGACATATTCTTCGCGAATTTCGATACCATGCGCCTCCAAGGCTTTTTTATATCCTTCATACCGCTCCCGGCCGGGTTTTGTGGACTGCGGCCCGCTGATAACGGAAATCTTCCTGTGTCCTTCCCGGATGAACGTTTCTACGGCCGCGTAGGCGCCGTTGCGATTGTCCGCAAATACGCCGTCGAATTTTTCACCGGAGATATCGCGGTCCACGAGTATGATCGGCGTCCCGCCTCGGTGGATCCTGCGGAGCGCCTTTCGGGTCTCCGGATCGTCCTCCGCGACCGGCGCGATGATCAGGCCGCACAGCCGTTGTTCCATAAAAATTTTAAGCGAGTCATGTTCCTTCTCGGGCGTTTCATTGCTCTCAAAAAAGAATACGTTATAATCATTGAGGTTCGCGATTTCCGTGATTCCCCTGATCACTTTTGAGAAAAATTCATTTT
>JAISGB010000176.1 GCA_031263335.1 Eubacteriales Family XIII. Incertae Sedis bacterium | reverse complement strand
CCCCGTTGGGGCCGATGATGCCGAGCACCTCGCCTTCCTCCACATCGAAGGACAGCGTATGCAGGACCTTGAATTTTCCATAGGCTGCGTGAAGGTTTTCAACCGTCAATATCTTGTTCATGGATTCCCCTGTAATCTTTGCCGAATGGTAACCACACAACCGGGTGGTTTTGATGTAACCTTTGAGCAGAAACGTCGAATGAATCGCTGGTTGCGGGGACGCCTTGCTCGGCGGCCCCGCAACGATAAGGTCTTGCTCGTTTCCGAAAATCGATTGTCCGCGCCGAATTTTCGGATAAATTGCTTGGAACGCTATTTCTTGGGGAGTTCCCACGTCGCGTTTGTCGGGATGTTCGTATTGTTCTTGTTGTAGACGATCATGAGGTCGACCGCATCGCCCGCGTCGTTCAGCTTCCACTGGCCGCCGACGATCGGCGTGGGCGCCACATGCGTCTCGGGATCGTACTTGATGGGTCCGATGATCGTGTCGAGATCGGTTTCGCCGATCGCGTCGCGGATCTTCTCCGGGTCGAGCGAGGCCGCGCGCGTCAGCGCGTCCACCGCGATCTCCATGCCCGCGTACTTGTAGCCCATCGGGGCGGACCAACCTTCACCGGTCTTTTCCTCATAGGCCGTCGCGAGTTCCTCGCAGGTCATGCCGTCGATCGAGCTTTTCCACGGATGCCACGGACTCCACCACACCTCGTTGGAGAGACCGTTCGCGATCTCGGGGGGATTGGCGTTGGCGTCCGCCGGGAACAGGAAGGCGCGTCCCATCGTTACCAACTTGTATTCAAAGCCCTGCTGTTCGGCCTGGGCCGCGAAGGACGCGAAGTCGGGCGCGATGTCACAGCCGGTCAGCACTTCGACGCCGTCCGCCTTGAACTTGTTGATGACGGCGGTCCAGTCCGTGTTGCCCTTGGGATAGGTACCCGGATCGGAGATCACATAGCCGTTCTCGGGGAGTTTCTCGTTGAACACGTCGAGCCATGCGAGGCCGTCCGCGTCGTTCGGGAAGAGGTATCCGACGACGGTGCCTTCGCCGAGTCCGAGTTCCTGCCACATATCCATGAACATGTCACAGTTGTCCGCGACTCTCCAAAATGAATGGTAGACCCATTCGTAGGGGCCGCCCTCGAGCCAAGGCTCCACGGGGCATTCAAGGGAGACGCAGGGAACCTGCATCGTTTCCGCCATCTGCGATACGGGCAACGCCGTGTCGGGCGTATGCCGCGCGATCAGGATGTCGACGTCCTCGTTCGTGATGAGCTGTTGCGTCACCTCGCCGGCCTTCGTGGGATCGCTTTCCGTGTCGACGAAATAGCATTTGATCGGGATCTTCTTGTCATATTCCTCGATGTAGATGCCGCCATCATCGTTGATCGCCGTCTCGATGAGCTGCTCGGCCCAAGGCGTGCCGATGCCGAAGCTCGCGATGGGTCCGGTCGCCGGGTTCGGGATTCCGATCTTGATGAACTCGGGCGCGTCCGACGAACCTGCGTCGCCGCCGCCGGCATCACAGCCACCGCCGCCGCCGCAACCCGCCAAGGCGGCCTTGGAGACCAGAACGACCGTTGCCAACGCGATCAATAATGCCTTCTTTACCCTGCTCCTACTCTTTTTCATGCCTGAATCCTCCTTCTTTCTCCGTAAAGCTCCTATTGAAATTCGTTTCCTCCTTTTTACTCCTATATTCCAACCGCTTCTGCGTCCTTACTGTACGGCGTTCATGACATGTGGTATTGTGAAATCCTCTTTGTTAAATAATACGCAATTTCCATACCAACCTGATTCGCGGGGAATATTTTTTCTAACAAGTGTGTTTTCAACGATTTTTGACAATCCGATTCGCCGTACAGCAGGTTCTCGTGATCACACCTTGTGCCACAACGCACGAAAATGGCACACTTTGCGGAATTTCTCCGAAAGAATGCGCCAAATCGTGCCAAAGCATTTCGATCCGATCACACTCACATTATAGTATACCCGTTTTATTGTTGTAAAGCGAATCATTTCGATGCCGGTATCTTTGATTTTGATGACCTTTTATTTGTGGATTTGAGTCACTTTCGTCTGACGGGGAATATTTCGACGCGGGCGCGTCCGCGGAACAATCCCATGATCCCCTTCGGCGCGATCATGATGATCGCGATTGCGATGATGCCCAAGAGGACGAGGCTGAACCCCGGGAAGGAGTACAACCACTGCCGGAGCAGGACGAACACGACGGCGCCGATGATCGGGCCTTCGATCGTGCCGATCCCGCCGATGACGACGATGAACACCATGGAGACCGTCCAACTGATGCCGAAGGCGTTGGACGGTTGGATGAATGCCTGGTGCAGATAGAGCGCGGCGCCCGTAACGCCCGTCATCGCCGCGGAGATTAGGAAGCATTTCAGCTTGGTGCGATAGAGTTCCACACCGCGCACTTCGGCGGCGGATTCGTTGTCGCGCATCGCCATCAGCGCGAGTCCGAGCTTGGAGCGCAGGAGCAACCAGACCACGACGAGGGCGCCGATTCCGACCGCCAACGCGACGAAATAGATGGTGGATGGACTCAAGGCGTAGGTGGCGGTAATGTTGTATCCCTGCGCGTAGTTCACATAGGCCCAAGTGGAGAAGAACAGGGCGAGGCATTCTGCGACGATCCATGTGCCGATGGTGAAATAGACGTTCCGCATCTTGAAGATCGGGATCGAGATGATCAGGGCGAACACGACGGACAGGACCGCCGCCACCGCGAAGGCGAGCGGGATGGGTAATTTGTACACCTGGGAGATCATCGCGAGCGAATAGCCGCCGATGCCGATGAAGCTCTGTTGGCCGAGGGAGACCAAGCCGGCGTAACCGCCCAAGAGGTTCCACATCTGCCCGAGCGCCATATAGAGCAAGATCAAGATGAATACGTTGATCAGGTAGTCGCCGCCCCAAAAGGGCAGGGAGACGAGCGCGATCAACGCGACCGCCAAGGCGATTCCTCGAGGATTTAAGAGGCTCTTGTGCTTGCGGGACAGGGTGGGTTCGTTCATCATTTCACTCCCGATACGTAGTTTTGATTTAAATGTTTGTTCACTATTTGCGGACCGCCTTCGACAGCAGTCCCTGCGGGCGGATGGCCAATATGACGAGCAGGGTCACAAACCCGATCAGCTGTTGATACATCGGCCCGATGAAATTCGCGCCGACCAACTGCGCCAATCCCAAGATGATCCCCCCGATCAGGGTCCCCGGCAGACTTCCCATGCCGCCGATGACGACGACGCCGAACGCGATGATGAGGTATTGCGTGCCGGTCGTCGGATAGAACGGGAAGGTCATGCCTACCAAGAGTCCCGCGATGCTCGCGGTCACGACGGTGAGGCACATGGCGAAAATATACATCTTCTTCGTGTTCACGCCGAGCAATTCGGAGACGACGATGTCGCTCGACGAAGCCCGGATCGCGCGGCCGAACGAAGTCTTGTTGATCAGGAGCGTCAAGGCGAGGATCACGACGACC
>JAISGB010000168.1 GCA_031263335.1 Eubacteriales Family XIII. Incertae Sedis bacterium | reverse complement strand
GATGACCTATGAGGAACATCAGCATTTCAGCGGCAAACGCACGCCTTCGTACTCAAACGGCCGTCTCGCGTGCGACGAGGAAGGCAGGCTCACGGCGATAGAATTCGATTTTGGCGTGGATCACGGCCCCTACGACGATATTTCCAACAATCTCATCGCCAGCTTCGCGCGTTACTGCGGATTCCCCTATGTCATCCCCAACGTGCGGGGTTTGGTGCGTTTTTCGGTCTCCAACCACGGGTTCGGGACTTCCTACCGGGGCTTCGGATCGCCGCAGTCCTATACCTGCTCGGAGGCTTTGATGGACATGCTCGCGGAAAAGGTGGGGATGGATCCCTTTGAGTTTCGTCTGAAAAATCTCGGGAGACGGGGGGATCTCACCATCAATTGCCGTCCGTACCGAGATATCAGCATGGTGGAACTGTATGAGAAGATGCGCCCCTACTATGAGGAAGCCAAGGCGCGCGTCGCGGGAAAGCGTTCCGACGACAAATACTACGGCGTCGGCATATGCAGCGGCGGCTTCAATGTGACGATCGGCGCGGGCGACAAAGCGGAGATCGATCTGGAATTGAACCCCGACGGCACCGTCACCCATTACAATACATGGGAAGATCAGGGGCAGGGCGGGGACATCGGCACGCTCGTGCATACGCATGAATGCCTGCGTCCCTTGGGCTTGCGTCCGGATCAGATCAAATTGGTGATGAATGACAGCCATCTTTGCCCGAATACGGGCATTGCGGCGGCGAGCAGGAGCCACTTCATGGCCGGCTACGCGACGATCAACGCCGCGGACAAGTTGCTCGGCGCGATGCGAAAGCCCGACGGGACCTTCCGCACCTATGACGAGATGAAGGCTGAGAATCTTCCGACCCGATACAGGGGTTACTACGACACGACGGGGACGGGGGAAGATGTGGATCCGAACACGGGCGAGGCCGATCCCGTCCAGACCGTCACCTACGGGGTGTTCCTCGCGGAAGTCGAGGTGGACAAGGCGAGCGGAAAGGTCGTCGTGACGCGGGAAGTGGTGATCGCCGATGTGGGTATCCTCGGAAACAAACTGTCCGTCGAAGGACAGGCCTACGGCGGCATCTCGCACACGGTGGGCTTTGCCCTGACGGAGAATTACGACGATCTGAAAAAGCACGGCAGTTTGGCGGGCGCGGGGATCCCGACCATCGCGGATATCCCGGACGACATCGTGCTCATCTTCCACGAACGCAAGCGGGAGATCGGCCCACACGGTTCCACGGGATGTTCGGAATTGTTCCAGTCGAGCGGCCACATGGCCGTGCTGAACGCGATCCATAATGCAGCCGGCGTCCGGATCAAGACCTTGCCCGCCTCTCCGCAGAAGGTGAAGGCGGCGATCGAGGCAAAGGCCAAGGGTGAGGCGCCGGCGGCCGAAAAGTGGTATCTTGGCGAAGACATGTATGATATACTGGAGGAAATCCGGCAAAACCCGGTTTAAGACGTTACTGTTAATTAATTAAATCAAGACTACTCAACGGCCGCGATAGTTTTGATGGAGTCCGGGTTCCAAAACCGATTTTGGCTCCCCGGAACGTACACAGACGTACGTGAGGAAGCCAAAATCGGTTTCAGGTTCCGGAATACGCAAAAATAGCGCGGTCGTTGAGTAGTTACCTCTATGGATTATCGAGAAATAAGAAACTATGCCGAGGATTGTTTCAGAGACACTCCTCCGCCGTGCAGTTGCGGGTGTCCGTTCGGATTCGATGTCCGCAATTTTATCGGAAAGGTGCGGGGCGGGTACGTCAACAGCGCCTTTCGGCTGTATCGGGACGCGGTGCTTTTCCCCGGGATCGTCAGCCGGCTTTGCCCCGCCTACTGCGGTGAGGTCTGCGTCCGAGCCTTTCGGGATCGCTGTGTCGATCTGAAGCGCATCGAAAGGGATGTCGCGGACACGGCCGATCGAAAGGATTCGAGCCGATACGCCTTGCCCGAGAAGAAGGAGCGCGTCGCCGTGATCGGCGCCGGGGCCTGTGGCCTGTCGTGCGCGATCAAACTCGCGTCAAAGGGATACGCGGTCGATCTCTACGAGCAGACGGGGGAGACGGGCGGCCGGATCCGATCCCTCCTGCCGGCCGAGGTGTACGAAGCGGATTTCAACGCCGCTCTGCAGTACTTGAATATCGGGTTCCGCTTCAACGAGCGGGTAGCGCATCCGCGCGATCTCCTGGAACTGAGCGACGCGGTCTATGTGGCCGCGGGGACGGAGGGACGTCGGTTCGGTTTGGATGACGGGTACGACAGGGCGTCGCTCGCGACGGGGACGCCGGGCGTCTTTGCGGGCGGCGGACTCTTTGAGACGGACGACGTCCGATGCATCGAAAACGGCATACGCGCCGCCGGCTCAATTGAGAATTATCTCAAGACGGGGAAAATGGGCGATCCGACCGGTCTCCGCACGGATTCCTCGATCGATCAACGCTATTACCGGTTGGATTACGAGGAGGTTGCGGGCGGGGACGCGGAGGCCGGTTCCGCGCGCGCGGAGGCTTTGCGGTGTTTCTCCTGCGATTGCTCCGTCTGTATGGACTCGTGCCAATTGATGCGGTATTTCCGAAAGAATCCCAAGCGGATCGCCTCCGATCTGAGCATCACCGTCATGCCCGTCGACGAAAAGACAAAACGTCTGGGATCTCGTCTGCTGAACAGCTGCAATCTGTGCGGCCTGTGTACCTCCGTATGCCCCGCCGAGGTGGATACGCATGAGGCGATGTTGCAGAGCCGCGCGAAGCTGTTTGAGGCAAAGCATCTGCCGGAAGCCTATCACGACTTCTGGTTGGAGGATATGGAGTTTTCGTATTCGGACGCGGCGTACGGCTTGGTGCGGGAGGGGGACGGCAAGGCCGATCTGTTGTTTTTCCCCGGATGCCAACTCACGGCTTCGTCGCCCGAGGTCGTGGAGCGGGTCTATCGGTTCATCACGGATCTGGTCCCGAACGCCGCCATGCTGCTGTCCTGTTGCGGCATTCCCGCCGAGTGGGCGGGGGACGCGGCGCGCATGGACGACGCGCGCGCGCGTTTCCTCGACGAATGGCGCGGACTCGGGATGCCGGAGGTCCTGTTCGCCTGCAGCAGCTGTATGAAGCTTCTGCGCGGCCACGCGCCGCAGGTGAGTTCCCGATCCCTGTATGCGTGGCTCGACGGTCACAGGGACGCTATTGCCCTTCCAAAGGGTCTGTCCGAGGAACGGGTCTGCGTATACGATCCTTGCAACAGCAGATCCGATCCGGGCGCGCGGGAAGGCGTGCGGAATCTCGCAACGGCGTGCGGCCTAAAATTGGAAGAACTTGAATTTTCAGGAACTCGCGCGGCCTGTTGCGGGTTTGGCGGCCATATATACTCCGTGAACCGCAATTTGGTGAAAGAGATCGTTCAAAGCCGCACGGCGGCCTCCGAGGCGGAATATATCACCTACTGCGCGAATTGCCGGGACTATTTCCGTTCGGTCGGCAAGGAAAGCCGCCACATCCTCGATCTGTTGTTCGCGAACGGGACCGAGGCGCGCGCCCGCGACGGAAGCGCCGAGGACGTCTGCCTGCCGGATCTGACGGAGCGCAGGGAGAACCGCCGCGCGTTGAAGGAACGATTGTTGGGAAAAGCCGCGTCCGCGCGACGCCGCGACGCGACGATGCGCGTCGATATTCCCCGTGAGATGCGGGAGAAGATGGATCGGCTCCTGCTCCTCGAGGAAGACGTCATCGATACGATCGCGTTCTGCGAATCAGAGAACAGGAAGCTCCTGAACAACGAGAACGGGCATTACATCGGTTATCGCAAAAACCGCGTGATCACCGTCTGGGTGGAATACGAGATGACGGGCGAGGCGGAGGCCGTACTCCGCAATGTCTACACGCATCGCATGGAGATAAAAGACGGTGAACGCATCGGTTGACGAAAAACAATTGATCTGCGCCAAATGCAAGGTCCCTATGGAGAAGATACGGACAAAGTTGGCCTATCTCAATCACGAATTCTCGCACGAACTGCTCCGATGCCCCGTCTGCGGCCAGGTCTACATCCCGGAGGAATTGGCCAACGGCAGGATATCCGAAGTGGAAACCATGTTGGAAGATAAATAATGTAACTGCTCAACGGCCACATTGTTAGCCGCGAACGCAGTGCGTCTCATCCCCGCAGTTTTGATTGGACTCTTATTTCTCCTTGCCCGCGTTCAGCAACACCGCGATGATGATGATCGCGCCCTGTATGATCTGTTGCGGGTAGGGCGGTACGCTGAGCAGATTCATGATGTTTCCGATGAGTGCGATGATGAACACGCCCACGACGGTGTTCGCGACCTTCCCCTTGCCTCCCGAAAGCGACGCGCCGCCGATGACGACCGCGGCGATGGCGTTCAGCTCGAACCCCGTACCCGCGGAAGGCGTCGCGATGCCCGCCCGCGCCGTGAGCAGGATGCCCGCGACCCCGGCCAAGACGCCGCTGATCGCGTAAGCCGCGAAGATGTACTTCTTTACGTTGATGCCGGCCAACCGCGCGGCGTCCTCATTGCTGCCCGTCGCGACGATCAGCCGCCCGAAGGTCGTGTATTTCATCAGGAACCAGAAAAACGCGATAAAGACGATGACCACCCAAGCCGCCAACGGCATACCCGTCACGGGATCTCCGCTTTGCCCGAAGTGGAAGAGGGCGGAACTGCCGATATTCGCCTCCGGATCGACGGGGAGACGGATGGGGGAACCCAACGTGATGACATAGGCCACCCCTCGAATGATGGTCATCATGGCCAAGGTCACGATGAAGGAAGGCATTTTCAGCCACGCGACGATCACGCCGTTTGCGCAACCGAAGGCCGTGCCGATGACCAATCCCATGACGATCGCAAGCGCGACGCCGCTCGGCGTATAAAACCGCAGTTGCGTGATGAAATACGCCACCACCACATTGCTCAGGGCGAGGTTTGCG
>JAISGB010000270.1 GCA_031263335.1 Eubacteriales Family XIII. Incertae Sedis bacterium | reverse complement strand
CGGAAGCGGTAGCGATCCCGGGCCGCGAACGTCTCGGCAAGCGATTCACCGGCCGGAGAGAACGCCTCTATCAGGACGCCCGTGCGCGACGGCACATCGAAGACGTTTTCGTGGTAGAGCAGGAGCGAATGAGTTTCGACGCCCTTTCCCTCAAAATCGAACAGGCGTATGTCGCGCACGACTGCCGGCGCGTCCTCGTCCTCGGGAGGGGCGGAACGTTCAAGCCCCGTCGGGTACGCGGGCGCCGCGTTCCCGAGAAGCGGCAGGATGCGGCCAAAGGCGCCCGAGACCTCGATGATGTCCCGGATGCGGGCGCTCGTCACATGCAGGGGCGTCCGCGTCTCAAAGATGATCGCGCCCTCGGACGATCCGCCCCCGAAGATCTTGGCGCCGGCCGGCACATCGATGCCGGGGATCGTATCCTGTATCGGGTTCAGCACGCAGACCCCCTCCGCCGGATAGGCGGGCAGGAGTCCGATATTCAGCAGATTGACAAGCTCCACCCTGTATTTCTCGATGACCTGATTGAGGCGATCGACGTTGCCCGCCATCTGATCCGCATAGAGCATCGCGAGGACGGACCCAATGTCAGGATCGTTCGGATCGAAGATCCATTCGGGCGTATACGAGACGGCAAGCTCCGCGATCTGCGCATGCAGATCCTCCTTTTGGCGCGCGTCTATCCTGTACGGTTTCTTTCCTCTCATGATTCATCCGCCCCCGCCGACGCCCGCAGATAGAACGGAAAGACAAAATTGTCCGTCGTGTTCGTCTGCGCCACCCGATATGTGATGTTGATGATCAGGCAGTCGTCTCGACTCTGTGCGTCGATGTCTGCATCCGCTGCCGCGACGCGCGGCTCCTGCGCCATGATCAATTCGGCTATGTCGTGTTGCATGATGTTCAGGTTCGTAATATTCACGTCCATGAATGCGTAGCGCGACAGACGGCTGCCGAAGCCCGGCGCCAACTCGCGTTCGCCCGCGGCGGTCATGAGGATCAGATATACGGACTCCTTCACGCTCTGTTCGTTCGCGGAGACGGCAAATCGCCCCGTCGCCCTGTTTGCCTGCGGCGGGAATTTCATGCCGCTTCCGAGAAAAGATTTGTTCGTTCGATCCGCCATAATCCTCCGTCCCCTATCCTATCTTGATCGGGCTGCCCGAAATGCTCACGATCCCGCCGCTTTCCGCTTGGTACATGGACGACGCCTTCTCGCTGATCTGCGCGGCGTCCAACTTCAGCATCCCGTCCGTCTTTACGCTCGCCTTGCGCGAAGACTTGACACTCAATTCGTCGCATTCCAAGCGCACCGCGCCCGTCTCCCCGTTCAGGACGAGCTTGATGTTATCGCCCACCTCGATGGTGATCCGGCTTTTGGCCTTGATGTTCATCGTCCCGTCCTTCGTGCGGATCTTGACGGCGTTCTCGCCCTTCTTGTCGGTCAGCTCGATCAGCCCGTTCTCGTTGTCCAATTTCAGCGTATGCGTCGTCTTTGCCGTCGAAAGCGTGATCCGGTCCTTGTCCCCCTCACCCTCCTTGTTGTCCTCGAACCTGAGCTCGCTGCCGTTGCGCGTGACGATGCGCTTGATCTTGTTGTCCTGATCGACGGATTGCCCAAGGAAGCGATCCCTGTCCTTCGATACGCTGCCGATGACATAGGGCTTCTCGATGTTGCCGTTTTCAAAGGCGAGCAGGACTTGGTCTCCGACTTCGGGCAGGAAGTAATGCCCCCATTTGGCGCCCCCGGACGGTTGCGACAGGCGCACCCATTGCAATTCGTTTGCGTCCTTCTCCCGCGTCGGGACGGTCACGCATACGCGCCCGGGCATATCCTTGTCATAGTTCTGCGCGACGAGGCCGACCATGACGCCGTAGGCGCGCGTGTCGCCCGTGTCCGTCTTCGTAGCCTGCCGGCCCGCGATCTCATCGATGATGTCATACAGCGCCATCGTCCATCCCCTACTTTCCTTCCTTGACCCTGTCCGCGGAGCCCGTGAGCCGCGTCCTGTACCTGCCGTCCCGGTCAAACTCATGCACGACGCCCGTGATGTAGAACAGGTTGTCGCCGGGCGAGCCGACGGAGATATCCATGAAGCGCCCGGGCAGGAGATCCGGCATCCCGAGGCATTCGCATTCCAGACTGCCGAGCCTGTACGACATCTGCGTCATGAGGGATTCGAGGCGCGCGTCGGCCTGTTCCTGCGAGAAGATCGTCGGGTCGATGTATATCTTCTTGCTCCCCTTGATGAGCGACTTCGCCTTGCTCGCGGTGGACAGCTTTTCATTGTATTTATCCTTGGCGATGATCGTCTTGCCCGTCCCCGGATCCATCGCGCGCACCTCGACGCCCTCCACCATGCCCGTCAAGCTGTAACCCAGACGATAGAAGACGACGCCCTTGCTCGCGCTCAGCGCGGTGAGCGGCCGTTCCTCGCTGCGCGCCTTGCGGAAGATCAGGTTGCCGCGATCCGTGAAGAACTCGTAGTTGAATTTCTTCGCGGCCTTCACGACGAACTCGTAGTCGCTCTCGGAGACCATCTCTATCGTCTCCGCGCTCGCCTTGTTCTCCCCGCCCGCCGGCTTCTTGTCGGGCGTGTCCGATACGGTGACCTTGTCGACGATGTTCGCCGCGCCCGTCTTGTCCCGGACGCCATTCAATATCCCGCGCACGGCCTCCCCGTAGGACTTCGCCGCGAGCTGCGTCGCGTAGGACGAGGCCATCATGACGCCCTTCGCGTCCATCCCCGTGATCTCGATATATGGCGGCTCGTCCTCCGCGAAACAGAAGTCGACCGACGCGATGAATCCCGTGAACACATGTTTCAATTTCCCGCTGTAGCCGAGGCCGATCTTCACGGACGCGCCGAGGATCGTCTGTTTCTTCAATTGATCGAAGCGGTATTTTGATTCGTCGGAACCGTCGCCCCGGCCCAAGGCATAGGAATTGTAGATGCGGAATGAGGCGACCGACGCCTCGAAGCCGGACGTGAGATCGACGCGGATGTCGTGGATGAACATCCCGCCCTTGTTCTTCGCGAACAGCTGCCCGTTCAGCTCTATCTCGGCCTGCGCCAGATCGAAGCCGTCATACGTCTTGTACATGGCGTCATAGGTGACCTCGTAGGACCCGGCCCCGCCCATGGCGGATGACCCGGGAATGTCCCCAAACCCCGGACTCATCGTTTCTTCCCCTTTTTGTTTTCCGTGCGCTTCATCTGCCCTCTCAATACCCGCTGAGATTTATGATCGACTGTTGCTGCAACAAGCTCTTCTCGTGGGAGGCGCGCGTCGCGTCGTCGGCAAACATCGTCGTGACGGCCTTGTCCCAATACTGTACGTCCTTCTTCGATGTGATGGCTTGTTGGATGCGGATCGAGACCTTGCTCCGGATCGGATGCCCCGATGGCGAAAACATCACGTATCTCGCCTGAACCTCCTTCATTTGGCCAAAAAAGGACTGTGAGCCCCAGTAAAAGGTGACGACAGTACCCGGGATCACGACAGCCGCAATCAGAAAATTGGTCTGTTGGATCACCGTATAGTGCTTGTTCCCCCTGCCGGAAAAAGCCGCCCCCACTTGGGAAATGACATCCTGTGAGGACAGCCGGAGCGAGTCCCCATGGAAGGCGTCCGCGTTCTGCACGGCGTCGAAGACCAATTCCGCGCTCAATACGATGGACGCTTGGCGTTTCTGTTGGTTCGGAAGATCCGTCATGTTTGCCATCATCCCCTTCACCTGTTGCGCGGACGCGCTCGTCTCAAACCGCAGACTGCTCGGGTTGAACTGCGCGGCGCACTCCAGTCCCTCGCCACTGACTTCCCCTTCTGAGTTCAGTTCCTGAAAGACGAGTTTTGCCTTTTCCAACCCCCCGCTTATCGTTTCAAGCAGATTCATTGCGGTACGCCTCCTTTACCAACCGATGTTGAGCGCCTTGCCGACAATACCGGTTTTTCCTGTTCCGCCGAGCGCTATCGCCGTCATGTCCTTGTCGGAAGGGAACAGATAATCCGACCACATGATGAGATCGGAATCCATATCGTTCTTGAGCCGCATCGAGACCCGGGCGCGGATCGGATTGCCCGAGGGGGAAAACATCGTATATTCCGCGTGAAGATGCTCGAGAAAACCCGTAAAACGGAATTCCCCCCAATCAAGACGCAACAGGCGTGTGAATTCGTTTCGGATCGCGCCGATGAAGCCCTCCACGATGGGCTGTACGGACCAGTCTCGGGATGTGCCGCCCACCTTCGCTTTCTTGGCAAAGGTCGCGGCCCCCTTTACGAGTTCCGTGACGGAACTCGTGAGCATGCCCGATGAAAACGCGTCCGCTATATTCACTTCGTCAAAGATGAGATTCAAGGTGAGAAACGCCTCGGGCGTACGCGTCTGCAAGGCCGCGCCCTCCTGCGCGCCTGTCGCGTCCGCGCTTTCCGCGCCGGAAAATACGTCCAACGGGTTGCTCGCGTCCAACACCAATTCGCTCGGATTGAACTGCACCTTATAGCTACGCTCCGGCGCCTTGCCTAAGACGCGCTGATCCTCGCGGCGATCGATCACCGTGATGACGGCGTCCTCCAAGATACCGAGCTTACTCTTCGCGAATTCCTTTAAATCCATCTTTCCACCCCTACCGTCGTCATTTGACTATTTCCCTCTGCGGGCGCGCTCCATGTCGAGCTTTCGCTCGACGCCGCTGTATACGCGGCCTTCGATCATGCGCATGCGGTCGTGGAGGGCCTTGTCGATCGCGGCGTCGATCTCGCGCATGTTGTTCACCCGGACCTCCCGGATCGCCCGATTTACCTCGGTGTCGATCCGATCGTCACGATTGACGATCTCCCGGACCGTCGTCACGTCGCTCGTCCGTGAGACGTCGCCGGCGGGAGGCGGCGCGGGCGCGGCCTCCGCGCCCGCGGGCGAAGGCGCCGGCCGATGAAACAGATGCAGGGGCTCGGGTATGCGCGCGCCTTCGCCCGCCCGCGCGCCGCGCGCGGGCGCCGCCCGTTCGATCACGCGTTCCGTCCGCTCGATCGATTCCTTCGTCTCGGCGCGCAGCTCCCGCTCGATATGATGTATCTCCGCCGCGCTGTGTTCCCGCGCCGAGGCGGCGATCTCCGCGTTGAAATCGGGCAGACTGACGGGACGTATGCCGCCGGCGCCCTCTCGTTCGCCCTCCCGCATATCGGAAAGCAACCGCTCGTATATCTCTCGGTATTCCGGCGCCACGGACGAGAGCAGGAGCGTGAGCTCCTGCGGCGCGACGCGTTCGCCCCGCCCTTCCGGCGCGGCCTCCTTCAGCTCCTTCAGAAACCGCTCGGGATCGTCGAGCCCGCCGAGCGCCTCCGCCGCCGCGCGGTTCCCCGCGCCCGAGGCGCCGCGAGGGGTCGTTTCCTCACGCTTCATTCGATCCGCGCGTTCGGCGAGCAGGCGCGCGGCCTCCTTGTTTTTCCTGTCATACGCGTCCAACTCGGCCTTCAACCGCTCCGAACGCGCCTCGTCCGTCTCTCCGTCCATCCGTTCGGATTCTTCGCGGCCTATGGGGAGGGTCGTTTCGATCCCCGGGAATTCCGCGCGCTCGCCGAGGGCAAAGCCTTCCGCGCCGCGTTTGATCGCATCGGACAGGAGATCGTCCACCGTCCGCAGATCCGACTGTGCGATCGGGGCGCCGCCCGGCTCGCCCGAAGCGGCCTTTGCCGCGCCGCTCCGATCCTTCGCAGGTTCGATCCGCGCGGTCTCCCGCGCCGTCCGTCCGAACATCTCCGCGCTGAGGATCCGATCCGTGAACACCCGCGAGGACTCTTTGTCCGTCATCGAACGGATCCGCTCAATGGATCGCTCGATCTCCCTTCGTTCGAGGCTGACACGCGACAACATATCGAAGTAACGCGTTGCACGCCGGGACGCTTCCTCTGCAACGGGCGTCCCTCCCGGCTCGGGGCCGCCCGGCGCTTCGCCGCCCGCCAAGACCCGTTCCGCAGGGACAAAGGATACCCCTGCTCCGTCCGTCCGCGTCCGGGTGCGCAGATGCTCCTCTACGCGCTCCGATTCCGAGCGGTTGCTTTCGGAGACACGCTCCGTATGCGTCGTGTCCCGCATCCGCTCCTTATCCTGCGCCCGAACGCGTTTTGACGCGCGCGGGGTCTCGCCCTGCGGCGCCGGAGCCTCGTCCTTGCGAGGCCGCCCGCGCCGACGCGCAGCCGGTTTTTTCTCGGGCGTCCCGCCGCTGTCCGTAGTCGTGTCGGCGGTTTCCGGAAAGGTCAAGTCCGTCGGGGCGAAGGGCGCGCCCTCCTCGGCCATACGCGTAAGCAAACGCTCCTCAAGTCGATCCAATTCCGAAAGCTTGTATGACGAGATGTGTTCCGCGTACGTCTCCCGCGCGCGTTCCGCGTCGCGCGTCCGTATTTCCTCCAAAGCGCGCCGCGCCGCCTCCGCCGAGGCCGCAGCGTCCTCTTTGCGCGCGCGCTTCTTGCGCCGAGGCGCCGGTTTGTCGTCCGACGGATCCGCCGCGCTGCCCGGCGCCTCGCCCACGGTTTCCGTCAAGGTCAAGCTCGTCGGCGTGAAGGGTGTTTCCTCCCCGTCCGCGCGCGCGAGCAGACGTTCCTCGAGGCGATCGAGCAACGCCAATCTGCGTTCGAACGCATGCTCCGCGTACATGTCGCGCACGCGCTCCGTATGCCAAGACCGGAAGCGCTCCAAGGCGCCGATCGCCGCGTCCGGCAAGGCGCGCGAGACATCCACGTGTACGCGCGCGTCCGTATGCGCGGCGCGGATCATGCGCGCCAGAAACGCGTTCTGCACCAAGTTGATCCATGCCGCCGCCACGGCCGCGCCGACGGCCGCCTCGGGCGCGGCCTCGGGTTCGGGCGCCACGCCCGTCTCGTAGGCGTTGTAATGCCTGTGGACGGGAGAAAAGGCCGAAGCGGACGCCTCCCTTCTCAGATCAAAGAGCCGCACCGCGTTCAGCATGCCGATCCACTCGGCGGCGTTGAGCTCAAGTA
Source organism: Eubacteriales Family XIII. Incertae Sedis bacterium (assembly GCA_031263335.1). Taxonomy (GTDB): domain Bacteria; phylum Bacillota; class Clostridia; order Peptostreptococcales; family Anaerovoracaceae; genus JAISGB01. The sequence continues at coordinate 741 of JAISGB010000270.1, read as the reverse complement.
CGCTCGAGACGCGTTCACGCTCCGCGTACGCGCCGTAGGATTGTAGGCTCGAAAAGATGCGGTCGACGCCGAGTCGGTGCATGATCTCACTGAAAAACGCCTCCTTGTCCACGGGCGTCTCACCGTTCGCCGTCTCACCGCCCGACGCCTCGGCGGCGGGAATGTCCGCCCCTTGCGGAGCCTCGCGCGACACCCGCTCGCGCAACGCCTCACGGTTCCGATCATACCGCTCGATCAGCCTGAGGACCGTCCGGCCCTCTTCCATGACGGAGAACGCCTCCCGCAGAAAGAGGTTCACATCCGTAACGCCGATCCGTCGCAGGACGTTCGACAGATACAGCTCATCCCTGTATGAAAAATACGTGTCCTCCGCGAGCAGGACGCGGTTGACGACGTTGTTTACGATATTCAGCAGAAAACTTCTGGAGTTCGATATCCGCGCGACCTCGGCGATGTTCGTGATCCCGCCCCCGAACTCCGAGATCTCGGGCGACGCGAACATGAGAAGCAACATGTCCTTCGGCGTAAAATCCATCGCCATCAACGCGTAGCCGCCCGCGATCCGTTCGAAGAACGGATCCGTCCACGCCTCCCCGAGCGGGGAAAACGTCGTAAATGGCTTGCCCGTATTCAGTTTTATCGGTTCTCCGATCGTGAGCATCGATTCGCTTTCCTTTAGACGCTGCCAAGCGGCAGATCGAGGCAGGCCATCTCCCGATAGGCGATCGTGGTCGTCTCCAC
>JAISGB010000262.1 GCA_031263335.1 Eubacteriales Family XIII. Incertae Sedis bacterium | reverse complement strand
CGTTCCGGGGCATAGGCATAGTTCGAGATATTCACAAAGATCTCCTCTGCGGCCACCTCGATCTGCGAGATGTGCGTCTCATCCGCGCCCTGCGTGCGGAGCGGGTCCGTGATAAACGCCAAGACGCGGCTCAGGTTGTCCGTGTGCGCGGCGATCTTGAGTTCGCGTTGCGCGCGCGCGGCGGGTTCGACGGGCGGTTCGACGGGCAATTCCTCCTCGGCGCCGCCGGGCGGTTCGACGGGAAACTCCCCCTCGGCGCCGCCGGCGGCAATGTCGGGAGTGGGCCGGCCGTCATAGCGCAACGCGAGCAAGGTGATGTCGTCCGCTTGCTCCCCGCCCCCGATGAAGTCCTCGATGGATGATTTTATATTGTACACAAACGCGGCAATATCCGACGCGCCCTTCGCGTCGGCGGTACGGATCAAACGGCGAACGGAATAGAGTTCCTGTGTGCTGTTTGTCGCCTCCGTGGCGCCGTCCGTATACATACAGAGCGTTTCGCCGAGGCCGAGCGTCAGCTCGCTCTCGACATAGGAGATGTCCCGCAGTCCCGCGAGCACGAAGCCCGGGCGCACCTCGATGAGTCGGAAGTCTCCTTCGCTCCCCAACAGCGGAGGATTGTGGCCTGCGTTCACGAAGGTGAACCGACCCGTCGGAATATCGAGATAGCCCATGAAGGCCGTCACGAACATCTCGGCCTCGTTGTTCTCGCAGAGCAGATTGTTCACGACCGTGAACACCTCGGACGGACGCAGACCGGACTGCGCGTTGTTCTTGATGAGCGTCTTCGCGATGACCATGAAGAGGGCGGCCGGCACGCCCTTGCCGGACACATCCGCGATGATGACGCAGAGCGTATCCTTATCGATGAGGAAGAAGTCGTAAAAGTCTCCGCTGACCTCCCTCGCCGGTTGCATGATCGCGTAGAGGTCGAACTCCTCACATTCGGGGAAGGGAGGGAAGATACACGGCAACATTGAGGCCTGTATGCGCGTGGCGACGTTCAGCTCCGTTTCGATGCGGCCCTTCTCGGCCGTGACGATCGTGAGATGCTCGATGTAAATCTTCAGCCGCGCCGTCATCTCCGCGAAGGCGTCCGCAAGCTCCTCGACCTCGTCGCCCGTCTTGATGTCAATCTGTATATTCAGATCGTCCCCGTCCTCGAGCGAACGAGCCATGCCCGTCAACGCGATGATCGGCGACGTGATCTCCTCGGAGAACCTCTTCGAATAGCGCATCCCGAGCAGGGGGATCGCGATGAGCAACAGCGCGAAGACGGCCAACGTGACGAAGAATATCTTTCGGATGTCGGCAAGCGCCTTCTCGGTAAAGTCGCCGATGTGCCGCTCGGCGAGAAGGGCCGGTTTCAGCGCCTCCTCCGTCTCGACGAGGGCGACAAAGCTCCACGGCCTTGCGGTAAGCGGGCTGTAGGCCATGAAATAATCCTTGCCCTTCCACGTGACCCGCTTGATGCCGGACGCGCCCGTCAGCATCTCCTCCGCGGCGGCGCGCATGGATTCGCTCTCGCTCTTCAAGAGATCCTCCCGGATGATATTCCCGTCCGCGTCCTTCGTGACGTCCTCCGAGATGAGGATCTTCCCGGCTTCGTCCACGATGAAGGTCACGCCGTTCTCGCCTTCGAGGGCGCCGGTGACCGTCTCCTTCAGCGTTTCGAGCAACATGCCGCCGCTCACCACGCCCACAAGCCGCCCGTCCGCCCCGTAGTAGGGCATGCCGCACGTAATGGCGAGCCCCCGGTCGAACGCGTCGTCAAAGACCTCCGTCCAGATCAGCCCATCGCGTTCCTTCGCCGCGAGATACCACGGGCGTACGCGGGGATCGAAGGGGGAGGTCTTGGCCGCCGACATGTCATCGACCATGATCATGATGCCCGTCTCGGTGCCGATCTGCATGGAGGAGATGTTTTCCTCCGTCTCAAGGAGGGCGATCTGGATGTCCTGCAGATTGCCGAGCAGGCCGAGTTCGCGCGAGAGCGCGGACGGGGCGACATCCCCCGCGTAGACCGCCTGCGCGACGACCTCGCCGTCATCGGCGGGATCGGGCGGCAGGACGGCGCGGCTGTTGTATCTGTCCGGATACGACATGACGGAGGTCGCGTTGTCGGCGATGACGGTGACGGCGTGGCTGACGGTCAGCATCTTGGCGTCGCTGAGCATCGCGCGGTTCGTCGCCGTGTGCAACAGCGATTCTTCCGCGAGTTTCGTCATGGCGGTCACGCTGTTGTCCGCCGATCGGTTCCCGAGCGTCTTGCTCGCATTCGCGACATTGACGTTGATGATGAAGATCGAGACGGTCGCGATGGCGAAGATCGTGAATGCGGACAGCAACACGGCGATCAACATTTTGCGGCGCACCTTGGCGTAGATCGAATTCTTGTATTTTCCGTCGCCTTCCATTATTGCGCCTCCCCCAAATCCACGCCCAACGCCCTCAGCGTCCGCGCGGAATCCTCCGTCAGACGCATGGCGTCGTATCGGATCGGTTTGCCGCAGGGCCGGTGCAGGATGATGTACTCGTGCGCTTCACTCAAGGGCATGAACCCCGCGTATACGCAACCCTCGTCCAAGAGCGCCTCATAGGCGAGGGGGGCGTTCGGACTCCGCATGTCGATGAACAGGTTCATCGTCAGATCCGGTTGCGCGCAGACCGCCTCGATCTCGGCGACGCGCGCCGCGCAGTCCGACCCGTACGACAGGATGTAGACGTCCGCATATTGAAAATGCGCGTCATGTTCATACCAAATATCGCAGGTCTCCGGCGCCGCAACGTCCGCGCTCCGCCGCTCAGGCAGGAACGAAACGCCAAACATGCGGTAGACCCGCTCCGCGGCGGACAAGAGCGCCTCCGGGACGAACAGCCGCCCGACCGCGCGGACGCTGTGGTTCCGCAGGATGAGCAGGAGCGCCGACTTGTCCCGAAAGACGCCGAACAGGAGTCCGGTCGGATGGAACGCATTGCGCTCCGTCAGGATCTGCGAGGCCGTGTGATGGGTCACGTTCGCCCCCTTGACTGAAGGAATTCGGCTCCCGATCTTTTCGAGCGTATAGCGCAGCAGCGCCCCGCCGACATGATCGCCGGAGAGTCCTCTGCGCACGGTAAAGGTGCTGAGTTCATGATCCCGCCCCTCATAACCCCAATCCGAAAGGACGAGCGTGCCGATCACCTCGCCGTGCCGCTCCGCGATGAAGATACGCCCGAGTCGGCCGCGCACATAGTCAAGGTCGTAGAAACGCGTATAATAGCTGTCTGTTCCATAGACGCTGATCAGGCAGTCCATGAAACCCTCCAGATCGCATTCACGCGCTTCTCGATATCGAATATTTTCCATCACCAAAAATCCTTTCAAATACGCAATGTTGATTTCAACGATTTGATTGTTTTCAATTTGTTTGACGGCTGATCACGATCAGCAGGTTGTTCATGCCGAATATCTCCCTGTAATCGATCAGCGCCGCGTTTTCCGCGACATATTTCAACCCGATGACATCGAGGCTCCGCTCAAAATCGCCCGCGATATGCTCGCGATAATAGGCGACGGGATCGAAGGCGCGCCCCCGGTTGCGGATCCGCATCGTGATCGCGTCGTCGCTCAGCGTCAGGCGGCAGGTGATGTCGAGCGCGCCGCCCTTGGGGTTGTTGTTGATCATGAGTACGATGAATTCTTCCACGGACAGCGCGATGAGCATCGTCTGTTTCTTCGTCAAGCCGCTCTCTTCGCAGAACTCGGTGACGCGCGCCGACGCCTTCGACGCCTCGCCCGTATCTTGCGGGACCGAAAACGAGAGATCCTTCCCGGCGAGGACGATCGAGGCGTCCAAGAGGAAGGGATAGGTGAGGCGGGGATTGCGCCGCTTCATGAAGGCCAGTATCAACGCGAGCGCGATCAACGCGAGCGCCCCCGAGATCGGGAAGGCGACCCAGACCGCGCGCCCGCCGCGAAAGACGGCCAAGAAGAACGCGGGCAGACACAGGCAACACAGCTCTTGGAGGAACAGCAACGCGTTCGCGGCGCCCAAGCGCGCGGATGCGTTGAACCAAGCCGCGAAGGTCGTCGTGTTCTGGATGCAGATCGCACAGACGGCGCAGAGGACGATCGCGTACCGGAAGAGATCCGCCTCCGCCCCGCCCCTCAGCCCGAACAGCGCGGCGATGCCGCCGCGAAACAGGATGAGCAACAGGCTGAGCGCCCCGACCGCCGCATTGCCGTAGATCAGCGCGTGTTTCAGAAGTTTGTTTAGGCTTACCACGTCCTTTTCGGCGTTCAACATGCCCGCGATCGGGATGATCGTCTGCGCGGAGCCGAGGATCAGCGAGGTGCTGAAACGCCGGATGATCTGGACGACGCCGTATACGGCAAGCGCGACGGGACCGCCGGAGAAAAAGACTGCCATATTCATAAGGTATGTGCTAAGCATCGCGTAGAATCGATCCATGCCGAACGGGCTGCCCTGCGCGAAGATCGCCCGCAACCCGGGCCGGCCCGTAAACCGAAAGCGCAACAGGCTCCCGCGCATGAGAAGGATGGCGACGACGAGGCTGCACAGGCAACCGATGAGATTGCCGAGCGCGATGCCCGGCAATCCCATCGGCCGCATCAACGCGAAAGCGGACAGCAGGGAAACGCCCGCCATGACCGCCGACATGATCGGGCCGATCTTCGGTCGCCCGGCGAGCCTGCAAAAATTGAGCGGGATCCATTGCAGGACGGTCAGGATCACCGTGCATGACGTCCACAGATAGTAGCCCGAGACATCCGGGCCGTGATCTTCGGAGAGGAACGAGAGGATCGGCCGTTCGAGGATCAGGAGAAGGACAGAGACC
>JAISGB010000047.1 GCA_031263335.1 Eubacteriales Family XIII. Incertae Sedis bacterium | reverse complement strand
GTATCACGGCATTTACCAAGCACTACGAGGACGAGTTCATCAAAATCCTCACGGACAACACGGTCAAAGAGAACCATCGGAACATTTCGCTTCTGGAACAGGAATCGGAAACGCGTAAGACCCGCAATGCAGAGCTTGACACCCTGTTCGAGCGAATCTACGAGGATTCGGTCAGCGGGAAAATCAGCGAAGAACGGTTTGCCAAGATGTCACAGAAGTATGAGGACGAGCAAGTGGAGAACAACGAAAGGATCGCCGTAATTCAAAAGGAACTTCAGGGAATGGTAAAACGCGGTGGCACGGCTCATGAGTTTCTCACAATCGTCAAGCGTTACACGCGGATAAAAAAGCTGACGCCGGAAATACTACGGGAGTTCGTGGACAAGATTGTAGTACATCACCGTCAAAGGGTTGACGGTGTAGACGAGCAGAAGGTTGAAATCTTCTACAACTGCGTGGGAGCGATTGAGATTCCCGACTTGTCGAAGATACCTCAGAGCGAAATACTCATCCCTACAAGAAAAGGAGTAGCCATAAGCTACTCCAAATCTCAAAATATTGCTTGCCTTATGGCTTGAGAAGCGATGAACTTCTCAAGTCCCATAAGAACATTCGCTATGGAGCGGATGAAGGGAATCGAACCCTCGCTATCAGCTTGGAAGGCTGAAGTTCTACCATTGAACTACATCCGCAAAAAAACAGAAGCTGAAACAGCTATAATGTCTCGCATCCGTCCTTTCTGCAAAACAAGAGGGATCCTCGTATGATATTCCCTCTTGTTTCATGGAGCGGAAGACGAGATTTGAACTCGCGACCCTCGCCTTGGCAAGGCGATGCTCTACCCCTGAGCCACTTCCGCACATCATTGACATTATATTCGCAAAACGCCGTTCCGTCAAGCGTTGCAGATGAATCCGGTTACCTCGGCGCCCCAATGACGGGAAACCGCGCCGAGGTAATCGTTGGTGGTGGGAGATGGATTCGAACCATCGAAAGCTGAGCTAACGGATTTACAGTCCGCCCCCTTTAGCCACTCGGGAATCCCACCATGTTATGCGCCCCACCGGTTGGGGCTGAATACACCCCTCCGGTTGGGGCCCGGTCTTTGTTCCGGCCAACCTTGCATGGCTCTCGATCTTGGAGCCGGCGAAGGGAATCGAACCCCCAACCTGCTGATTACAAATCAGCTGCTCTTCCATTGAGCCACACCGGCGTATGTTTAGCCGTACGACCCTGCCGATTCAATGTGTTGGCGACCCGAACGGGACTTGAACCCGTGACCTCCGGCGTGACAGGCCGGCATTCTAACCAACTGAACCACCGGGCCACATTGGTGGGCGTAACAGGGCTTGAACCTGTGACCCCATGCTTGTAAGGCATGTGCTCTCCCGGCTGAGCTATACGCCCGGACATTCGGCTATTCGGGCAGGGTCATACCACCCAAACAATTGGCTCCAAGGGTGGGACTCGAACCCACAACAACCCGGTTAACAGCCGGGGACTCTACCATTGAGCTACCTTGGAACGTCTCTCATTTCATATGAGCCGATACTTATCTTACCATAGCGCGTTCCACGCTGTCAACGGATTTTTCTCACGCGGATCCTTCGGTTCCTTCTACCGATCCGCCCCTTGGCCGAAACCGCAGTTCGGATAGGTACACACCTCGCATTCCAAACACAGGCCACCGTCGCCGAGCGCGCTGATGTCCCCTTCGGTGATGGGATCGTTCGCGAGCAAGCGCGGCAACAGGATGTCGAAGATGGTCCTGCCGCAGTACATGACGCAACCGGGCAGGCCCACTACGGGGATATTGCGTTCGCCTTGCGCGAAATAGGAGAGCAGGAACATGGCGCCCGGCGATACCGGCGCGCCGTAGGACACGATGCGCGCGCCCGTGTTCTTGATGGCCAAAGGCGTACGATCATCCGGGTCCACACTCATGCCGCCGGTGCAGATCACGAGATCCGCGCCGTTTTGGATCATCGCGCGGATGGACTCCGTGACGGCGGCGGGATCGTCCCCCAAGATCGCATGCTCCGAGATATCGACGCCATACTCCGCGAGTTTGCGTTCGATGACGGGCGTGAACGAGTCCTTGATCCGGCCGAGGAACACCTCGTTCCCCGTCGTGATGACGGCCGCGTGTTTCAGCGTGAAAGGCAACAGCCTCATGAGCGGCGTCTCGCCCGCCACAGCCCTCGCCCGTTCCATCTTTGCCCGATCGATCACCAATGGGATGACGCGCACGGCGCCGAGGATGTCGTCCTTCTTCACGGGGAAATTGCCCCGGCGCGTCGCGATCATGATCTCGCCCAACGCGTTGACATCGTATGCGCGCCGCTTGTCGAGCTTGAACAATCCGGGTTCGGCGGCGATTATCTTGATCTTCCCCTCCTTGACGGGCGTCGGCGTCAGGACGCGTTGCGCGCCGGCGCACAGCTCGTACAGGATCTTCGCCGCGTCATCCTCATGCAGGGCGTTTTCATCCTTTTCCCACACGTAGAGGTTTTCCTTGCCCATCTCAAGCAGGAGCGGGATGTCCTCTCGCGTCACCACATGCCCTTTCCGAAAAACAGCGTCTTTAATGACGCCCGGAACGATGCGCGTCATGTCATGGCAGAGCACATGCCCTACGGCCTCTGTGGTCTTGATCAGTTTCATCGTAATTCTCCTCTTTGCGACGAGCGTCTACCGAGCGCACTCCCCGCCGCGCCCCGTCAGCATCTCCAGACCATGCGCCAGATCCGGCAAGACGAACGCCAAATTCTCCCGCACCGACTTGGGGCTGCCCGGCAGATTGATGATCAATGTGTTTTTCCGGATCACGCTGACCGCCCTGCTGAGCATGGCGCGACCCGTGATCCGCAGACTGTTCTGCCGCATGGCCTCGGGAATGCCCGGGACCCCGCGTTCACCGACGGCGAGCGTCGCCTCCGGCGTACAGTCACGGGGCGAAAACCCGGTCCCGCCTGTGGTGATCAGCAGATCCGCGACGTTGCGGTCGCAGATATCCGCCATCTCCTTTTTGAGCAGATCGAACTCGTCGGGCAGGACGACATACCGCCCGACGGTATATCCCTGCGCCTCGAGCATTTCGCGGACGACAGTGCCGCTGACATCCTCCCGTTCTCCGGCGTATCCCTTATCGCTGGACGTGATCACGGCGGCGCGAAAGCCGTTCTTTTTTTCCTCCGTCATTGCGCGCCCTCCTCCGTCATCTCATCGCCGGCCCGGATCGTCCCGCCTCGGAGCACCTTCGCGAACACACCCTCCCTCGGCATGATGCAATCGCCCATCTGACGGAAGATCGAACAACCGCTGTGGCATTCCTTTCCGATCTGCGTGATCTCGAGCAAGGCTTCGTCGCATACGAGACGCGTTCCGACGGGCAAGGTGCGAAAGTCGATGCCGCGCACGAGCAGGTTTTCCCCGAACGCCCCATCCGGCGCGTCCGCTCCGCGCGCGCGAAAATCCTCCACCTTATCGAAAGAAAGCAGGCTGACCTGACGATGCCAATTGCCGGCGTGCGCGTCGCCGTCCACCCCCGGCCCCTCGATCAACACGACGCGATCCACGCTCCGCTTTGGTACGCCCTTTTCGTCGCTCATACAGACGGCGACGACTTCACCCCTGATCTTTACTTCCATAATTTACCATTCCTTCCGTTTCGTCTCCGCTATCCGGTCGTATCCAACCTTTCCATGGCAACCGTTGTTCCCTCAAGAACCCTTAACCGCCTATCGCGTTCATGTCGCGGCTTGCGGGGTTGGCCTCATTTAAAAATCCGTGATGCGCCGGCTTTGCCGCGATGGTTTGGCGTATGCGCTTCGTCAGTTCCGCGTCCGTCGCGCCGCTGCGCAAAAGCTGTTTCAGATCCGTATAGTCGGGTTGGCCGAGACAGGGCATAAAACGACCGTCCGCCGTGAGCCTCACCCGATTGCAGGCGCCGCAGAACGCCTCGCTCATCGCGTGGATGAACCCGATCTTTCCCTTGAATCCATGCGGACGAACATACACCGCAGGTCCGTTCCCGATCCGATCGACGCACCGCTCCATCGTCCCGAAACGAGCCTCCATCATGGCCTTCACCGTCTCTGTATCGATATGCCCGAAACGGCTCGCGTGTCCCACCGGCATCAATTCGATGAAGCGCACGGCGACGACCTTTTCCCTCGCAAACTCCGCGAGATAGCAAAGCTCCGCGTCGTTCACGCCGCCGACGGGAACGACGTTAAGTTTGACGGGCAGGATCGCCGACGCCCGCTCGATCGACCGAAGGACGCGATCCAAGCCGTCAAATCCCGTGAGCCGCTCATAGCGGTCGCGGCGCAACGTGTCGATGCTGATGTTGATCCCGCCGATGCCCATCGTTGCGATATCATCGAGGTATTGTTCGAGCAAGACCCCGTTGGTGGTGAGCGTGATCTGCTCGATCCCCGGCAGATCCCCCGCGCGACGCATCAGATCGATCGTCCCTCGACGAACCAAGGGTTCCCCGCCCGTGATCTTCAAACGGCGTATTCCCAAGCCCGTCATGAGCCGCAACAGCCGTTCGATCTCCTCAAAGGTCAGGATGTCCGCGTGGGACAGCAGATCGACGCCTCCCGCGGGCATACAATACGCGCAACGCAGATTGCAACGATCCGTCATGGAAAGCCTGAGGTAGTGTATGTCGCGCCCCATATCGTCCAACATAACCCGCTATTCCTTTATATAGACGCCGCTTTTTCCGCCGCGCTTCTCGAGGAGGGCGATGTCCCCGATCTCCATCCCCCGATCCATCGCTTTGCACATGTCGTAGATCGTGAGCAATGCGATCGAAACACCGGTCAGCGCCTCCATTTCCACACCCGTCTTTCCGGTCACGAAAACCGTGCATCGCGCCTCGATCGCGGATATTTCCCTGTGCGGAATAAAATCCACAGTGCATTTTTCCGTCATGAGCGGATGGCAGAGCGGGATCAGTTCCTGTGTACGCTTCGCGGCCATGATGCCGGCCACGCGCGCCACGGCGAGAACATCCCCCTTTGGAGCCGTGCCGCCCGCGATCCGTTCGAAGGTCTCCGGCTTCATCACGATACGCCCCGCCGCCACAGCTTTGCGTTTCGTCTCGGGTTTTTCGGAAACATCCACCATCAGGGCGTTGCCTGCGGCGTCGATATGTGTCAGGTTATCTGCCAATGCTCGCTCCGTTCATAAGGCGACAATTCAACGATCACGCTGTTCCGCCCCTCATTCGGGCAACCGCACGACCTTTACCTTGTCGCCCTCCTCCAAAAATCCGCTTCCGGCCGGAATATCCACAAAACAATTGCAACCGATCAGGGAATGTATCTGCCCGTTGTCGTGCGAGGCGGGCAACGTCACATAGCGCCCGTCGAAACAACCCCGAACAAACCGCCTTGAACCGCTCTTTTTATGAAAATGCGACTTCAATTCCCCTTCCGCAATCCGAGGGATCAGGGATTT
>JAISGB010000053.1 GCA_031263335.1 Eubacteriales Family XIII. Incertae Sedis bacterium | reverse complement strand
CGCGCGCGTCGCGCATACCCTCGGCATACCCTTCTATATATTCGATTTTTCGTCCGATTTTCGCAGGGAGGTCATCGACCGGTTCGCGGACGCCTATGTGCGCGGCGCCACGCCCAACCCCTGCATCGATTGCAATCGGCACATCAAATACGAACGGCTGTTTCGGCGCGCCGAGGCGTTGGGCTTCGATCGTTTGGTCACGGGGCATTACGCGCGCGTGGATCGGGACGGGGCGGACGGCCGGTTTCTGCTTCGCAAGGCGAAGGACGAGGCCAAGGATCAGAGCTATTTCCTCTACACGCTGACGCAACGCCAATTGTCCCGCACCGTCTACCCGCTCGGGGAACTGACCAAGACGGAGGTGCGGCGGATCGCGGAGTCGGGCGGTTTTGTCAATGCCCGCAAGCGCGACAGCCAGGACATCTGTTTCGTGCGCAACGGCGCTTACGGCGATTTCATAGAAGCTTATACGGGGAGACGTTGCCCGAAGGGCCGATTCATCGACGCGGAGGGTCGCGCGCTCGGCGAACACGGCGGCGTGATTCGGTACACCATCGGCCAACGCAAGGGTTTGGGCGCGTCTTGGGGCAAGCCCATGTACGTCACGGAGATCCGTCCCGAGACGAACGAGGTCGTCCTCGGCAACGGCGACGCGCTGTTTCGCAAGGAACTCACGGCGGGGGACATCAATCTCCTCGCCTCCGCACGCATCGCGTCGCCCCTGCGCGTATACGCCAAGATACGTTCCGGTTCCGAGGCTGCGCCCGCGTCGGTTGTGCAGACGGGCGACGATGAGATCAAAGTGATCTTCGATGAGCCGCAACGGGCTGTCACAAAGGGTCAAGCTGTGGTATTATATGACGGGGATATCGTTGTGGGCGGCGGCGTCATCAAGGGATAGCGTCGCGGGACGGCGGCCCGGCCGCGTCTCGCGCCCATGGGCGTGGGCCACCGAAAATCGGATGTCTTGCGGTCGCGCCGAAAGGACGGGGACAGAGGCGATGAATGACAGAGCGATGAAATTCGAAAAAATGAAAACGATCATCCGCGGCTCCGGCAGTCTCGCCGTGGCGTTTTCCGGCGGCGTGGACTCCACATTTCTGTTGAAAACAGCCCACGATCTGCTCCGGGATCGCGTGATCGCCGTCACCGCCCGATCCTGCTCCTTCCCCGAACGGGAATTAAAGGAGGCGTCGGCGTTCTGCGCGGAACACGGGATCCGCCACTTCATCACCGATTCCGAGGAATTGGATATCGAGGGATTCTCCCAAAACCCTCCGAACCGGTGCTATCTCTGCAAGAGCGAACTCTTTGAGAAGATCGGCGCCATCGCGAAGCGGGAGGGGATCTCTCACATCGCCGAAGGCAGCAACACGGACGACGAAGGCGATTACCGGCCCGGGTTGCGGGCGGTCGCCGAGCTGGGGATCAAGAGTCCTCTGCGCGAAGCCGGGCTTTCGAAGGACGATATCCGCGCCCTGTCGAAGGATATGGGGTTGCCCACATGGAACAAACAGTCCTTCGCCTGCCTGTCCTCGCGGTTCGCATACGGGGAGACGATCGACGTGAAAAAACTGAGCATGGTGGACCGGGCCGAGCAACTCCTCTTGGATCTCGGCTTCACGCAGGTGCGCGTGCGCATACACGGCAAGGACGGCGAACAGGCGCGCATCGAGATCCTGCCCGGAGAATTCCCCAAGCTGACGGAGGCCGAGACGCGGCGGATCGTCTGCGATCGATTTGCGGAGATCGGATTTACCTATATCTCCTTGGATCTGAAGGGGTATCGCACGGGCAGCATGAACGAGGTGATTGAAACGGATTCGAAAACTGTTTAATACTTAAATTGAAAATAGCGCGGCATTGGGCGGATGCTGTGGTTCGCAAAGGCCGCGTCGATCGAAAAAGAAAGGATAGGTGTCAATGTCGAAGTATATTTTTGTGACCGGAGGGGTTGTCTCGGGCTTGGGCAAGGGCATCACCGCGTCGGCGCTCGGGCGTCTGTTGAAGGATTGCGGATTGAAGGTGACCGCGCAGAAATTGGATCCGTACATCAATGTGGACCCGGGCACCATGAATCCCACCGAGCACGGCGAGGTCTTTGTGACGGAGGACGGCGCGGAAACCGATCTCGACCTCGGGCATTACGAGCGGTTCATCGACGTCGATCTGAACAAATATTCCAATCTCACGACGGGCAAGGTCTATTGGAACGTGTTGCAAAAGGAGCGGGAAGGGAAGTATCTGGGGCAGACGATCCAGGTCATCCCCCATATCACGGACGAGATCAAGTCCTTCATCTTCGAAGCCGGCGCCAGCAGCGATTCCGACATCGTCATCACGGAGATCGGCGGCACCATCGGCGACATCGAGAGCCAACCCTATCTGGAAGCCATTCGGCAGATCGGCATGGAGATCGGCAAGGAAAACTGCATGTTCATCCACGTTTCCTTGATACCCTATCTGGAATCCTCACACGAATACAAGAGCAAGCCCACCCAACATTCGGTGCGGGAACTGCAATCGCTCGGCATCTTCCCCGATATCATCGTCGTGCGCTCGCAGGGACACATCGATGAGGCCATCCGGCGAAAGATCGCCCTGTTCTGCAACGTGAAGCCCGACCACGTCATCGAAAACAGGGACATCACCCTGCTCTATGAGGCGCCCCTCATGTTGGAGGAACAGAATTTCTGTGAGATCGTGTTGGCGCACCTGAAGATCGAGGCGGGGCCGCCGGACATGTCCGACTGGAAGTCCATGCTCGCCCGCGTCGCGGCGCGGGACAAGCTCATCACCATCGGCTTGGTCGGAAAGTACACGAAGTTGCACGACGCCTATTACTCCGTGGCGCAGGCGCTCGCGCACGCCGGCTACGAGATCGGCGCCATGGTCGAGATCAAGTGGATCGAATCCGAAAACCTCGAATGCGGGACGCCGGAGACGATACTGTCGGAATGCAACGGGATATTGGTACCCGGGGGCTTCGGGGAACGGGGCATCCCGGGCATGATCGTCGCGGCGAATTACGCGCGGGAGCGCAATGTCCCCTATCTCGGCATCTGCCTCGGTATGCAGGTGGCGGTCATCGAGTTCGCGCGGAACGCGGCCGGGCTTGCCGCCGCCAATTCCACCGAGTTTGACGCCGCCTCCCCCGATCCGGTCATCGACCTCATGGCGGATCAGCACGGAAACCTCCCCAAAGGAGGGACCATGCGCCTCGGCTCCTATCCCTGCGCGATCACGCCGGGTTCCGGTCTGCGCGACGCCTATGGGAGGGATGGGATCGGCGAACGACACAGACACAGATATGAATTCAACAACACCTATCGCGATCGGTTCGACGCCTTGGGCATGAAGATCGCGGGGCAATCACCCGATGGGCGGTTGGTGGAATCCGTGGAGATACCCGCCAACGATTTTTTCATCGGCGTGCAGTATCATCCCGAATTCAAGAGCAGGCCGAATCGTTCGCATCCGTTGTTCCGGGCGTTCACGCAGAGATCCATGGAGAAAAAATATGGAAGATAGCCGATGGGATGGGCATATTCATGAGGAGTGCGGCGTCTTTGGCGTCGCGTCCGCCCCGACCGGCGACATCAATCCGGCGATAGACACTTTTCTGGGGCTGTTCTCCCTCCAACACCGGGGGCAGGAATCCTGCGGCATCGCGGTCAACAACGCGGGCGTGATCACCTGCCGCAAGGATTTGGGACTACTGATGGAGGTGTTTGACGAGAAGAAACTCCGTTCCATGCCCGGAAATTCAGCCATCGGCCATGTGCGTTATTCCACCACGGGCGCCGGCAACGCGGAAAACGCCCAACCCATCGCGGTGAGCCACTTCAAGGGCAATCTGGCCATCTCCCACAACGGGAACCTGATCAACGCCGGCGCCCTCCGCCACGAAATCGAGCAGCAGGGGGGAATATTCCATTCCACGGGGGACAGCGAGATCATCGCCTATCAGATCGTCCGGGAACGGCTCCGGTCCTCCTCCATCCAGGAGGCGCTGAAAAACACCATGCACCGCATCAAGGGCGCGTACTCTCTGTTGGCCATGAGTCCCCGCAAGATGTTGGCCGCGCGGGATCCCAACGGTTTTCGCCCGCTGTCCGTCGGCAGGTTGCGAGGGCATTATATCTTCGCGTCCGAGACCTGCGCCATCGACGCGGTAGGCGGCGAGTTCATCCGCGACGTGAGGCCGGGGGAGATCATCCTCATCGAGGACGGCGCGCTCACCTCCATCGATTCGGGACTCAAGGCAAACCCCTCGTTCTGCAGTTTTGAGTTCATCTATTTTTCACGCCCCGACAGCGTCATAAACGGGGTCAGCGTGGAGTTGGCGCGCAGGAAGATGGGGCGCGCGTTGGCGCGGGAATGCGGCGCGGACGCGGACATCATCGTGGCCGTCCCCGATTCGGGACTCTCCGCGGCCGCGGGCTACGCGGAGGCGTCGGGCTTGCCGAATGTCTCGGGACTCATCAAGAACCGATACATCGGCCGAACGTTCATTCAGCCGTCCCAAGGACGCAGGGAACGGGATGTGCGGCTCAAGCTCAATCCCCTGTCCGCGAATGTGGCGGGCAAGCGGATCGTCCTCATCGACGACAGCATCGTCCGGGGTACGACGTCCGCGCGCATCGTTTCCGCCCTGCGCGATGCGGGCGCCACCGAGGTGCATCTGCGCGTGTCCGCGCCGCCGTTCCGATACCCCTGCTACTTCGGTACCGATGTACCCGATCGGGACAAGCTCATCGCCGTGGGGCGCTCCGAGCAGGATGTCGCGGAGATGTTGGGCGCCGATTCCTTGGCCTACCTTTCCCACGAAACACTGTCCCGTATCTTGGAAGAGGAGGGCTGTCCCCCCTGCACCGCCTGTTTCAGCGGGAACTATCCGTTGAAACTGCCGAACGAGCCGGACAACCGGCTGTTCAACAAGCCGATCATCAATCTGTTCGGAAAATAGCGCCAACGCGCCCCTCGAAAGTGTTTAAATCAAAACGAGTCAGCGGGCGCGATAGTTTTGCCGGAGTCCGGGTTTCAAATGTTGAATCGTTAACCTTACAGGAGGATGCGGATGTCCCTTGAACGAACGCAGAGCAGAAGCCACGCGCGCCGACGCGGACGGAAGGCAAGACGCAGGGCGATTGCCCTGATCATCATCGTCATCGTTCTCGCGGCGTTGGGCTTCGGCGTCTATCATCTGATCACCGATGTGTTCCTCGCCGATCCCACTTCCTCTCCGTCTGCCGCGCCCGAAGAGGGAGAGGAGACGGTTCCCGAGGAGTCCCCGCCCGCTCCCGTCGAGATAGACATCGTCTGTGTGGGCGACATCATCGTACACAGCCCGCAGATCGAGGCGGCGAACCGAGGGAACGGCAATTACGATTTCAGCGAGTATTTCCCCTATGTGCGCCCGTACATCGAATCCGCGGATCTCGCTGTCTGCAACCTCGAGCTCACCTTCGGCGGCGAGCCGTACAGCGGGTATCCGATGTTTTCGACGCCCGATCCCTTGGCCGCGACCTTGAAGGATGTGGGGTTCGATGTGGGGATCACCGCGAACAACCATATGCTGGATTCCGGCCCGGACGGCATCGCGCGCACGATCGGCGTCGCTTCGGACGCGGGACTCTTGGTGACGGGCAGCGTCCGCGACGCCTCGGAGAAGGATTGGTTGGTCACGGAGGTGAAGGGCGTACGGATCGGCGTCGTCGCCTATACCTATGAGACGCCGGGCCGTACGATCAACGGCATCTCCATGAGCGACGCGACCCGCGCCGTGATCAACTCCTTCGGCTTGGACACCTTGGACGCGGACATGCAGGAGGTCAAGCGATCCATGGACGGCGCGCGGGCGGACGGAGCGGAGATACTGATCTGCGTGTTCCACTGGGGAAACGAATACGAACGGCAACCCAACGACGCGCAGAGGCGGGTCGCGGAATCGGCCGCGGAGTTCGGCGCGGACGTCATCTTCGCGTCCCATCCCCATGTGCTTCAACCCTTTGAACTGATCACCTCGCCGGCAACCGGCAGACAGACGCCCGTATTCTGGTCGATGGGCAATTTCATCTCCAATCAGCGCACGGAGACCTTGGACACCTCCATGGCCAAATATACGGAGCAGGGCATCATCGCCCGCGTCCTGCTCACCTATGACCCGGCAGACCGCGCGCTCGAAGGCGGACGCGCGAGCTATATACCGACTTGGGTTGATAAATACAACAATGGGACCCGCAACGTGTTCACGGTGGCGCCGCTCGAGGCGGGTTATGAGAGCAATCCCGATATTGCGGCGTCGGGCCATGCGGATCGCGCGGGGCAAGCTCTCGCGGAGATTCATGAACTGTTGGGTCCCGAAGAGGGTATATTATTTTAATGAGGCGGATAGGACGCGATCGTTCCCCGCCAAATCCTTCCTGCAGACGGCCTCGCCGAACCGTTCCGTTTCATCGATGATCGCCCGTACCGCGTCCGCCTGATCGTAGCCGATCTCCAAGAACAGCGCGCCGTTTTTCCGCAGACGCGCGGCGGCGCCGCCGACGATCGTCCTGTAAAAATCCAAGCCGTCCGCGCCGCCGTCCAAGGCTTGAAGCGGCTCGTGTTCGATGATCTCCCGTTGCAGGGTCATGAGGACGTCGCTGCGGATGTAGGGCGGGTTGGCCGTGATGATGTCGAAGGACGCGCCCCCGAAGCCGGTCTTGAACGCGGCGTAGACATCGCTCTTTACGAACTTGATGCGATTGGAAACGCCGAGCTTGGACGCGTTGATCTCGGCGACCTTGAGCGCCGAGGGATCCGTATCGGAGGCCGTGATCTTCAACGTCGGATTTTTTTTTGCCAAGCTGATCGCGATGACGCCGCTGCCCGTGCAGAGGTCCAATACACGCCGGGCAGCCTTGTTCGTTTTCAGGTATTCGAGGATCGTTTCGGCCAATGTCTCCGTATCCTGCCTCGGGATGAGCGTCCGCTCGTCGACGAAAAAGGGATAGCCCATGAATTCCTGCGTGTTCGTGAGGTATTGCGTGGGCGTACCGCCGGCCCGCTTCTGCACGAGTTCAAAAAACCCCTCGCAATAGACGTCGTCGATCTCCCGCGACCAGTTCATGAATATCTTCTTCGTGTCATAGTGCGTCTTGTGGCACAGGAGTATCTCCGCGTCCCGCTTATAGTCCTCGTCGCCCGATTCCCGCAGGATGTTTTCGGCGACGGACAAGATCTCCTTAATCTGTAAACCCATAATGCTCCTCGCAAAGAGACTATTCAACAGTCACGCTATTAACTGCGAACGAAGTGAGTCTCATTCTAAGTGTTGCGTATTCCGGGACCCAAGACCGAATTTGACCTCCTCACGTACATCTGTGTACGCAACTGCGAGGCGTAGCCAAGTCTCATCCCAAGTGCTGGGAGCCAAATCCGCTCTTGGAACCCGGACTCCATCAAAACTATCGCGACTGTTGAATAGTTTTGATTTAAATTTTTAATTCCGGATCGGGTTCGTCATCCGTTGTCGTTTCCGTGGGTTCGGGGCCGGGTTCCGGTTCCGGGACGGGTTCGCCGTTCAGATCGCAGACGCCTTCGTATACGGGCGTTTCCGCCGGGACGAGCACCGCCTTCATGGCCGCGATCGCGACTTCGAGTTGACGCTTGTCGGGCTTGCGCGTGGTCAGCTTCTGCAACAGCAGGCCCGGGACACTCAGTATCTTTACCACGGGGGATGAGCTGCTGCCCGCCCATCGGAGCAGTTCATAGGAAAGGCCGGCGATGACGGGGATCAGGATCAGCCGCGACAGGATGCGGATGAGCAGGCTCGGCCAACCCAAGAGCGAAAAGAGCAGGAGCGCGATGACCATGACGAACATGAGGAAGCTGGTGCCGCATCGCGGATGGAGGGTTTCGAATTGGTCGCAGTTGTCCGGCGTCAGTTCGAGGCCGCCC
This sequence comes from Eubacteriales Family XIII. Incertae Sedis bacterium, assembly GCA_031263335.1. Classification (GTDB taxonomy): domain Bacteria; phylum Bacillota; class Clostridia; order Peptostreptococcales; family Anaerovoracaceae; genus JAISGB01. The sequence continues at coordinate 5,535 of JAISGB010000053.1, read as the reverse complement.
TCAAAGCAGTGGATACATTCGTGTTCCGCGCCGTGGAATTGAAAGACCGTCCGGATGTCCTTCATCTTGGAGATCAGGAAGATATAGAGGACGAAGAGCAGGATGCGAAACACGCCCTCCGTCAGGTTCAGCGCGACGTCGTTCGCGATCACGCCGTCGAGGATGTTTACAATCCAAGTGGGCGCGATGATGAATATCCCTACGGTAAAGACGATGGCGAGCGCCACGGATGTGATGAGGGCGAGATTCAACGGCGCCTTTTCCCCGAAGTGCTTGATGAGCCAATTCGTGAACCGATCGTTCTCGACGGGTTCCGCGTCCTCCGCGCCTTCTTCATCATGGCTTTCCAAGAGCTCCGCCGAGAGCATGAGGGTTCTCACCCCCGTGAGCAATGAGTCGATGAAGATCAGGACGCCACGGATGATGGGAACTTTATACCACTTTCCGCGCGCCTTGAGTTTTTCCGTTTTCATGTACAGAGAAGAATCGGGGAGCCGCACCACGACCGCGGTACGCTCCTCTCCCTTCATCATAATGCCTTCCATGACGGCTTGGCCGCCGATCTTCGTCGGCCGGGCGTCCTTGATGAAGATTTTGTTGAAGTCCATCTATCCTCTTTCGCCTTCGAATATCTTTCGGATGATCTTTATAAAGTCTGCGTTGCTTCTCGTGTGCGCCAGATGATCGATGATCATCTCCGTGACTTCCTGCGTGCCGAGGTTGGACATCGCCCGCCGCATGAGCCAGATGGCCTCCAATTCCTCCTTGTCCATGAGCAGGTCTTCCCTTCTGGTCCCGGATTTGTTCAGATTGATGGCGGGGAATATCCGCTTCTCCGAGAGCTTCCGATCCAAATGGAGTTCCATGTTGCCCGTGCCTTTGAATTCCTCGAAGATGACGTCGTCCATGCGGCTGCCCGTTTCCACGAGCGCCGTCGCCAAGATGGTGATGCTGCCGCCTTCCTCCATGTTTCGCGCGGCGCCGAAGAATTTCTTGGGCTTGTGCAGGGCGCCGGGGTCGAGGCCGCCGGACAGGGTTCTGCCGGAGGCGGGTACCACGAGGTTGTACGCCCGCGCGAGCCGCGTGATGCTGTCGAGCAGGATGACCACGTCCTTGCCGTACTCCACGAGGCGTTGCGCCCGCGCGAGGACCATCTCCGCTACCTTTACATGGTTTTGCGGCAGTTCGTCGAAGGTGGAGTAGATCACCTCGCCCTTGATGGAACGCTGCATATCCGTGACTTCCTCAGGGCGTTCGTCGACGAGCAGGACGATCATTTCACATTCGGGGTGGGTTTTTTCGATGGTGTTCGCGATGGTTTTCAGAAGAATGGTCTTGCCCGCCTTGGGTGGGGCGACGATGAGTCCCCGCTGTCCTTTTCCGATGGGCGCCACGATATTGATGAGGCGCATGGATAGATTTTTGGGGACGTCTTCCAGATTGATGCGTTCGTTGGGGAAGATGGGGGTCAGGCTTTCAAATTCCGGCCGATGGATGGCCATCTTGAGATCCTCGCCGTTCACGTTGAACACGTAGAGCAGGGCGCCGAACTTCTCCCCTTCATTGGCCTTTCTCGCCACACCCTTGATCTTGTCCCCCGTCTTGAGGTTGAACCTTCGAATCTGCGCCGGCGCGACGTAGACGTCTTCGCTGCTGGACAGATAATTGTCAAATCTCAGGAAGCCGAATCCGCTGTCCGCCAATTCCAGAATGCCCTCGACCTCGTATCGGTTCTTGTTTCGTTCCTCTTCCTCCGCCGTGACGGGGGGCGTTGCGACTGCGGTTTTGCTCCCGTCCTTTTCTTCCGGTTCCGTCGGCGCGGTCTCGTCTCGGCTTGCGGCCTCGCGCGGCTTCGGCGCCTCATCCGCTTTCGGGGGTTCGTTCCGCTTTGTCGCCGTCGGACGCTTCGTCGCCGCGGGACGTTTGGGCTTCGACGCCGTGTCCGCGGTGGGCATCCCCACCAAGGGCGTTCCCGCAAAGGGTACCTCCGTTTCGGCGGAGGCGCTCTCCTCCGATTCTCCCGGGCCGTTGATGAGTATCTCCAGAATCAGCGCTTTTTTCATCTTTTCGACGCCCTCGACGCCGAATGCCTTCGCGATTTCCCTCAATTCGGAAACCTTCTTTGATCTCAATATTGCTTCTTCCATCCCTACCTTACCCGAATTTCGAACCACATCGAAATCCGCCTTTCTGCTTTTCATTCGGATGTTTATAATACTATGGGGTAACATTGTTTTGACGCAACAAAAGGGCGTTGCTTTTCAACATCCCCATTATAACCACAATAAGCCCAAGAATGCAACACTTTTCTTACAAAAACGCCCGGAAGCGTCAAGGGATGTCAAGGGATAGCCTTCCGGTTGTCTGCGTGTCCGCAATATCGCCGGATGTCAGTTGTCCCGACCGAGGTACTTTCGCAGTGTTTCCATGAGTTTGCCGCTGTCGATGGGTTTGCCTATGTGATCGTTCATGCCCGCGGCCAGACACTTCTCGACATCCTCGCGAAACACGTTGGCGGTCATGGCGATGATGGGGATCTGTTTTGCCTTCACCGCGCCTAAACCGCGAATGGCTTTGGTCGCGTTGAGTCCGTCCATCTCCGGCATCTGCAGATCCATGAGGATGATGTCGAAGGCGTCGGGATCCCGCTCGAACAGCTCAACCGCTTCCTTCCCGTTTCGCGCCTCTCGGATCTTCAGTCCCGTGGGTTCCGTGAACGCGCGGACGATCTCCCTGTTGATCTCGACGTCCTCGGCGAGAAGGGCGCGCCGATCCCCGAAGATATTCTTGTCGTCGACCGCGCCGATTTCCTCGCGCTCGGCATCATCCGCATCGTCCGCGCCGTCCGCGATATCGTCCGCGTCGGTCTCCTCATACGCGAGACTGACGGTGAACGAGAATGTCGATCCCTTCCCCGGCTTCGATTCTATCCGGATTTCGCCGTTCATCATCTCGATGATGCGTTTGGAGATCACGAGTCCGAGGCCCGTGCCGCCGAATTTTCTCGACGTGCTGCTGTCGGCTTGTTCAAACGAGGAGAACAGTCGGCTCTGTTGCTCCTTGCTGATCCCGATGCCGTTGTCGGTCACGTCGATCAAGAGGGTGCAGACGCCGGTTTTCTTTTCGGTACACCTTACGGACAGACGGATCACACCTTTTTCGGGCGTGAATTTTACGGCGTTGGAGAGCAGGTTCGCGACCACCTGCGACAGTCGCTTTTCGTCCGCGAACAGCGTGTCGGGTACGCCGTCGCCGATATAGACGTTCAGGTTCTGCTGTTTTTCCTCCGATTTCAATCCCACGATGTCCACGATCCGGCGGATCGTATCGTGGATGTTGAAACGGGTGGGGGACAGTTCCAACTTGTTCGCCTCGATCTTGGAGACATCCAAGATGTCGTTGATGATGCCCAACAGATGGGTCGAAGCGATCTCTATCTTGTCAAGGCATTCTTCTATCTTATCCGCATCGTCGGCGGACTTCGCGATGGAGGTCATGCCGATGATGGCGTTCATGGGCGTGCGGATCTCATGGCTCATGTTGGACAGGAATACGCTCTTGGCCGCACTGGCCGATTCCGCGGCCAATCTGGCGATGTCGGCCAATTCCTGCGTCCTGCGCAACTCCGTGATGTCGTGAAACAGCATGAGGGCGCTGCTCCGTTCCGTTTCGTCGTCCCGCACGGGCGTGAAATGCGCCTCGTAGACGCGCGGTTCGACGCCGGAGATATTCAGGGTCTCCTCGAAGGTCAGCGAGCTGTCCGCGTCGAATGAGCGGCGCAATTTTTCGGCGAGATCGTCCACCCATTCCGCGCTCATAAAACGCCGAAAGACATCGGTGAGCAAGTGGCCGTTGATCAGGCTGAAATCGGCGATGTTCGCCCGTTCCAGAAATGTCCGCGTACAGTAGGAGAAACGGAGATCCGCGTCGAGGAGCAGGATGATGTCGGGGCTGTTCTCAAGCAACATGCGCATGTATCGATCGCGCCGTTTTTGTTCCAATGAAAGCATGGAACCGACGCTGGCGACGGAGGCCGCCACCTTCTTGTTCCGTTCCGCAACGCTTTCGATGCGCGCGAGTTTGCGGCGCAACTTCAGGTTTTCCTTTTCCAACGCGTCTATTTGTTCCCGCAGTTCTTCTGTCATGACAGCTCCGAAGCGCTCAAAATACGGCTACGGTATAGGTTAGGTTGTGGAAGCGGTTGAACCGATCGCCTTGGGCGTTGTATACGGGGCAGATCTCCCCGCCGCTGTAGATGAAGAGGAGCGGTATGTCATTGCCGATGATCTCCCTCGTTTTCTCCATCTCGTCCTCGGCTGCGGGCATGATGACCAAGCATCGCGAGAAGCAGGTGACGGCGATCATGAAGGATGCGCCGTGTTCCTCGGCGTACGTCAGCGCGTTGCGGGCGGCGTTCTCCGCCGTATCCAACACGCTGTTGTAATCCACCTCCGCAAAGGTGAGGGATGCGCCTTCGGGTATCGCGACGCCGCAGAACGCGCCCTCCTCCGTGATCGCGTACATGCTGCACGCCACCGGCTTCGTGCCGTCCTTGTAATCGACCAAGAACGGGAGGGTGGTGACGGCGGCGAGGCCGTGCGTATCCACGCCGATGCTCATCAGATAATCGAGCAACGGCATGTCGTTGACGCGCTTCAACCTGTAACCTTCGGACTCGGTTACGATGGCCGACTGCTGTTGAATGTTCCTGTCCGATACGGCGGTGACGAAAAACTCGGGATTGAAGTCTCCGCTGATGAGGATGAGCGCGAGCTTGCGGGGATGGATCTCCCCGTTGCGGAATGTGCGCGCGTTTTCATAGGTGAGCGCCGTGTCGTTCGAAAGGGTTCCGAATATGGGAATGTCGCCGCCGCTTACGTCGTTCAATGTCTTGAGTATGTAGTCTCCGCTCACGTCGGTCATGATGGGGCCGAAGGCGAATATGCCGGAAGGCTCGCCGGACAGTCTGTCCCGCGCCGCCCGGTACACATCCGCGATGGGTTCGTCGACGCGAAACTCGGAAATCTCATCGGAAACAGCCGTAGAAAATTCATGCGCGTCGCTCGTGAGTACGGCGATGCTGAGTTGCTCCATGCCCGCGGCCGCATTGACGGCGCTGCCGATGACCGTACAGCCGACCGCGTCGAAGGGCAACCGTTCGCAGAGCTCCTCCACCACGCCCGTTTCCAAGAATTCATAATAGCAAGAAATGATGGCCACGCTGTTCTTCAAAAGGCTGTGCTTAAGATCCAGTTGAGCGAGTATCTCGTCCACAGCCGCTTCCGGTTCATCGATCTCGGTCGTAAAGGCGTTCAACATTTTCATCATGGCTCTTATCGGAATCCCCGCGCTCGGAGATTCGCACCTCCTGTTGCCTTCTATTCTATACTTGCGAAAAAACCGTGTCAATCATACATGGTAACTACTCAACGGTCACGCTATTTTTGCGTATTCCGGAACCCAATGCCTGTTTTGTCTTCCTCACGTACGTCTGTGTACGCTCCGGGGAGCCAAAACAGGCATTGGAACCCGAAC
>JAISGB010000029.1 GCA_031263335.1 Eubacteriales Family XIII. Incertae Sedis bacterium | reverse complement strand
CGTTGGTTCGAATCCTTCCCCCGCAACCAACCAATGCGAGTGACAATAAAGCATTCAAGCCACAACATATTGTCACACGTATTTTATTTGATTCGGATGTGTTCGTGCGGGACGTAACTCCGGGGAAACCGTTGAATGCTCGATCCGTCTCGACGCCGGACCCGCGTGGACACAGGGATAAAACAGACGCGGAAGCCATCGGGTTTGCTCGACTTTGGCGATAAACATGGAATGCGATTACAGGGAGATATTAAAGCGATATTTCGGATATGAGACGTTTCGCGAGGGTCAGGAGGAACTGATCCTCGCGGAGCTGTCCGGGCGCGACGCGCTCGGAATCATGCCCACGGGCGCGGGGAAGTCGATCTGCTATCAGGTCCCCGCGCTGATCGGGGCGGGTACGACCATTGTGATCTCGCCGCTGATTTCACTGATAACGGATCAGGTGCAGAGCCTGACGCTTGCGGGGATCCGGGCGGGATGCCTGCACAGCGGCATGGACGCGCGATCGTACAACGAAACGCTTGAATCCGCCTCATCGGGGGAATGCCGCATCCTGTATGTCGCGCCCGAACGCTTGGACAACGCGGACTTTTTGCGGGCGGCGCAACGGATGGACATCGCGATGGTCACGGTCGACGAGGCGCACTGCGTATCGCAATGGGGACAGGATTTTCGGCCTTCCTATTTGAAGATCGCGGACTTTGTGGAGGATCTGCCCGCGCGTCCGGTCGTGTCGGCGTTCACGGCGACGGCTACGCGAAAGGTGCGTGAGGACATCGTTCAATATCTGCGATTGAACGACCCGCATATCCGCGTCACGGGGTTTGATCGGAAGAATCTTTTTTTCAATGTGCTGAAACCCAAGAGCAAGAGTCGAGAACTTGCGAATTTGATCCGTGCGCGCAGGCATTTCGCGGGCATCGTTTATTGCGCCACACGCAAGACGGTGGAAGAGGTCTGCGAGAAGCTGATCGGATTGGGCGTCGACGCCACACGCTATCACGCGGGACTCGGCGACGCGGAGCGGCAACGCAACCAGGAGGATTTCCAATATGACCGCAAGACGGTCATGGTCGCGACGAACGCGTTCGGGATGGGCATCGACAAGTCCAATGTCCGCTATGTCATCCACTACAATATGCCGAAAAATATCGAGAATTACTATCAGGAGGCGGGACGCGCGGGGCGGGACGGCGAACCCGCGGATTGCATCATGCTCTATGGGGCGCAGGATGTGCGGACGGCGCAGTTCCTGATCGAGATGAGCGCGTCGAGAAGCGAGGACACCGAGGACGGGACGCGGGAGGCGCTGATCGAAAAGGATATGCAGTTGCTCCGGCACATCACTTTCTACGCGCATACGACGGAGTGTTTTCGCGCCTATATATTGAAATATTTCGGCGAGCAAGCGGACATCTATTGCGGGAACTGCGGGAACTGTCTGACCGCGTTTGAGGAGATCGATGTGACGATCGACGCGCAGAAGGTGCTCTCCTGCGTGTACCGGATCAACGCGAAGGGTTGGCCGTTCGGCAAGACGATGATCGCGGACGTGCTCTGCGGAAGCGGGAATGAGCGCGTCCGAAAGAGCGGCTTGGATCGGATCCGGACGTACGGCGCCATGGCCGACGTTCCCAAGCGGCGGATCATCGATCTGATCGATCATTTGGCGCGCGAAGAATACCTGAGCGTCACGGACGATCGCTATCCGGTCGTAAGGCTCGGCCACAGATGGGAGGAGATCGTCAAGGATAAGACGCCCATCGTCATCAAAATGCCCAAGCGCCCAATGATCGTTGACGAACCCTCGGACGGGACGCGCAAAGGCGCCGGCAAGAAAAAAACCGCCGCCGAGCGATTGGATGCGGGGACGCCGTATCCCGAGACATTGTTTGAAACACTCCGCGTACTCCGTCGGGAACTTGCGGACGCCGCCGGCGTTCCCGCCTTCGTGGTCTTCTCCGACGCGACGCTGAGGGATATGTGCGGAAAGATGCCGCTGACGGAAGACGACTTTCTGTCGGTCTCCGGTGTGGGAAAGGTGAAGCTCGAAACCTACGGTCTGAGATTCATCGACGCGATCCGGTCCTTTTCGGAGCGGACGGAATAGGCCGAATTCGGCGAAATATGTGTCCGGTCGTCACCGCAATCATCGGGTGCGTCGTGTTCAGGCGTCGGGATATCAAATAAAAAATTTCGAATCGAGGCCGCAAGCGGATTGGCCTCGGAAACATTCGATGAATTCCCGTCAAGTTTTACGAAAAACCCTTGCAATGCACTTTTCAACGTGCTTAAACGGATATATGTTTTTGTTGTTGTACAGGGTGAGAGAGGAGCGATACGGAAACCGTTGAGAATCTGCACTGTTTTAGCAGGTATTCAGGGCACGGGCAAAACGAATTTTGTCCGTGCTCGTTTTGGTGATGGGTTTTCCGAAAAATATATCTGCTTAGACAAATACACTGAAAAATATCCATATACGAAAAGCAAATTCACTTGTTTGACGACAAGGAGAACTTTCATCGGGATATCCAATCCCTGATTTCCGATATTCACTCCAACATCAACATCCTTGAATTCCCGGCTAAACGAAAATAAGGGGTTGCTGAAAATGTCATTCTTCTCGGCAACATCCGATG
>JAISGB010000223.1 GCA_031263335.1 Eubacteriales Family XIII. Incertae Sedis bacterium | reverse complement strand
ATATCCATGAGGATCAGATCGTACTTGCCCGGATCGGATCGGAACTTCTCGACCGCCTCCCTGCCGTTTTCGGCGGTGTCGATCCGGAGTCCGAAGGGTTCCAACAGGCTCAGCACGATCTCGCGGTTGATGTCGATGTCCTCCGCCAACAGGACATGAAAATCCTTCAGCGCGTCCCCGAAATCCCGGCGTCCCGAGGCTCCGCCCGCGGATTTGTCGCGCACGCCGGCCTCCGCCGCGCGGGAATCCGGTCTCCGTTCCGCTTGGAAGGTGAACGAGAACACGGAACCCTTTCCCACTTCGGATTCCACCCGGATATTGCCGCCCATCATCTCCACGATGCGCTTGGATATGGCCAAACCGAGGCCGCTCCCGCCGTATTTGCGCGCAATGCCGCTGTCCGCCTGTTGGAACGAATGGAACAGGGCGGCCCGCTGTTCTTGGCTGATGCCGATACCCGAATCCTCCACTTCCACGAGGATCGTACACAGGTCTCCGTCCCGTTCCGCAAGCTTCGCGCGGATGTCGATCCGCCCTCCCGCAGTCGTGAACTTGACGGCATTGGAAAGCAGATTCGCGATCACCTGTGTCAGATGCTGATCGTCCCCATAGAGGACGGACGGTATGTTGTCGTCGATCTCGATCCCCAACAGTTGATCCTTCTCCGTGATGCGGAACATATTGACCGTTTTGACCTTTTCGATGATGTCGCGGAAATCGAAATCAACGGGCGACAGCGTCAATTTGCCTTCCTCTATTTTTGACATATCGAGTATGTCGTTGATCACGCCGAGCAGATGGTTGGACGCTTCCTCTATCTTTTTCAGGCAGTAGTCCTTTTTCGCCGTGTCGGAGGCCGCCTCCGCGATCATCGTCATGCCGATGATCGCGTTCATGGGCGTCCGCATCTCATGGCTCATGTTCGACAGGAATACGCCCTTCGCCTTCGACGCCTTCTCCGCTTTCTGCTTCTCCTTATCCGCCATCTTGCGCGCGCTCGTATATTCCCTGATCATATACCGTATGGAAACGGCGACCAAGATGCTCGCGACTGTGAACGAGGTTACGACATCGAAATATATCATGATCTCGCGGTTGATGGGCGTAACGAGTTCCGGCCGGTAATAGCTGAGGATGATGCAGGTCACGCATATGACGATGTAGATCGCGAACATGATGCAAAACTTCCGCCATTTGAGCAGGATGCTGATAGCCACCACGCCGAGTACCAGATAGGACAACATACCGCTGTAGATGCCGCCGGAGGTGAAAAACACGAACGGAAAGCCGATGTAGCAGAACAGGATGATCACGGCCATGCTTCCGTTCTGATAGTTTCCCGTCCGATTGGTGACGAGCAACAACAGCAGGATGATGACGGGCAGAAGCAGGGTCAGACAGATGGCGGCGTAGGACGACTGTTGCACCACGGTGAACACGAATCCGGCGAGGCCGCCCAGACAGCACAGCAAGAGGACACCGTTAAACAAACGCCCTTCGATGGCCGTCTCCCGCGAGAGCAAATATTTATACGCCGTACGAGTAATCCGATTCATCGCCCGTTCGGAACCCTTTCCGAAACCCCCGTTTTCTTTGTACACGTCATTATAACATATTTTTTCGTATATTATACCTAACACAGAAAGGTTTTGGAATATAAAAAAGAAGATGTTTTGTAATTACGCAACGGCCGCGCCGGTTTTGATTGAACCTTTGCGCAGGAACGATGTTTTATGTCATGGCGCCGCATTCGTGATCCCTTTCGCGGATCGACCGCGTGTCAATCGACCGCCACATCGAGAAATGTGTTCGCCGGATCGGCGTCGCCGCGTACGCGGACCGACAGACCGTTGTCCGTGACGCCGACATACAGATCCGCCCCCTCTCGGCCAAGAAAGAGGGCGCGGCGGATCTTGCCTCGATTTTTGGCGCGAAACACCGCCGCGCCCTCCTCGCCGGCCAACGCCAGACGCGCCGCCCGATCCCGTTTGACGTCTGCGGGAACTTGGCCGTCCATCCCCGCCGCCGCCGTACCCGCGCGGCGCGAATACCGAAACACGTGGACGCCGGCAAACCCGACAGCCTCGACAGCCTCGACGCTGCGCGCGAAATCCGCGTCCGTCTCGCCGGGAAACCCGACGATCATGTCCGTCGTGACGCCAAAATCGTCATCCGACGATCGCAGGACATCGATGATGCGCAGATAATCCTCCATGTCGTATCCCCGTCCCATGGCATTCAGGACCGCGTCGCTGCCGCTCTGCAACGGAAGGTGAAGATGCGGACAGAGCCGTTCGCAACGGATCAGCCTTTCTGCGTAGGCGGCGTCGATCACCGTCGGTTCGAGAGAACTGAGACGGATCCGAAAGTCGCCGCCCAAGTCGGAGATTTGGTTTACGATATCGATAATACCGTCGCCGCAATCCGCAAAGTCCCTGCCGTACAGCGCCGCATTGACGCCCGTCAGGACGATCTCGCGATAGCCGTTGCGCAACAACGCCTCCGCCTCCGCGACGATCGCGCGCGCGGGCCTGCTGCGCGCCGCGCCGCGCGCACGTGGGATGACGCAATAGGCGCAATGCCGGTCGCAGCCGTCTTCCACCTTGATATAGGCGCGTGTACGGGCGTCCAAGCCCGTGACGGAAGCCGCAGACGCGTCGCCGGCCGGCGGCGCGTCTGCGATCGCGCGGATCCCCGCAGTGCGCGGCCCGCGCGCCGTCCCGATCCCATCCTCTGCAACCGCCGCGCCCTCCTCCATCATCGATGCGACGACGGCAGGCAGGGTCTCCTTCTCGTGCGATCCGAGCAGTATGTCTATCTCCGGCATCTCCGACAGGTATTCCCGCGCGACCTCCGCGTAGCAACCGATCAACGCCGTGATGGCGCAGGGGTTCAGCCGCTTGGAACGGCGGGCGTAGTTTCGGGACTTCCGATCCGCGATCCCCGTCACGGTACAGGAATTGATCACATACACGTCGGCGCCGACGCTTCCGTCGACCACGTCAAAACCCTGTCGGCGAAACGCTTCCGCCAACAGCTGTGTCTCATATTGATTGACCTTGCAACCGAGCGTATGAAACGCGATCGTTTTGCGCATGTATCCTCTCCGCCGCCAAATCATCAAACTGCCCGGCAACAGTCGCCTACAGCTCCCATTCGTATAGGATCATCGCGATTGCGGCCGGCCCCGCCGTCTCCGTTCGCAGAATGCGTTTCCCGAGGCTGCACGGTTTCGCGCCGGCGCAGGTCAAGGCATCCGCCTCATCGCCCGTCACGCCGCCCTCCGGCCCGATGAATACCGCGATCCGCGCCGCGGCGTCTTCGTGTGCAACATCCCCGGCTTCGGGCGGCTCCTCTGTCGTCTCCTTGTCCTGCGTCTTCGTCGCCCGATACATGTCCGCGACGGGGACGAGCACATCCTTGAGGGTGATACCCTCCTCTTCCTCATAGGGGAAGAACACGGCGTCGAACCGGGACAGTTTCGCGATCGCCTCCGTGAAGCCCAAGGGGTTCTCTATCTCGGGAATGATGCCTCGGCGGCATTGCTTCCCCGCCTCGGCCGCCACGCGTTTCCACCGTTCCCGCTTCAGGATCGTGTTGCCGATATTGCTCTTGGGTACGCTGCGCGCCGTGTGGACGGGAACGATGGCATGTACGCCCAATTCGACCGATTTCTGTATGATCGTCTCCAATTTGCCCTGTTTGGGCATCCCTTGGAACAGCGTGATGCGCACGGACGGTTCGGAGGCGAGTCCTTGCTTGTCCAATATCTCAAAGAATACCCCGTCCGGCAGTATCTCCGTGATGCGGGCGCGGTATTCAAACGCCGTCCCGTCGGACAACACCGCCTCATCCCCGATCCCCATACGCAGGACATTCTTGATATGGTTCCTGTCTGCGGGTTCCCTGATCGCGATATGCGTTTCCCCTATCGCGGAAGGCGCCACAAAAAATCTGCGCATCCTGTCGTTGCTCCTTTCACTCCTGTTTCCGTTCACCCCGCTGCGGGACCCGAACGCCGGGTTGCGCCGGTTCCGGCCCGATCCTTCGGCGTCACCGCGCGCAAGGCGCATGGATCCGGAAGCGAAATCTCCCGGATCATCGAAGGTTGCGATCATCGCGCGCGTGAGGCGCGCAGCAACAACCACTCCCCCTTCGTCTCGGATCCGTCGACGGAGAAACCCGCCGCGCGGAGCGCATCGCGCACAGCCGGCTCGTCCCGTTCGAGCAAGCCGGAGAGGATCAGTCGCCCGCCCAACTTGAGTCGCGCCGCGATCATCGGCAAGATCGCCTCGATCAGCCCCTTCACGAGATTGGCGACCACCGTGTCGCAGCGCCCCTCTTCGGCGCCCTCCGCGCCGCTCACAGGAACCGGGGCAAGCCGCACATCGCCCTCCGTCAATTCGATCCGGTCCGCGACCCCGTTGCGTTCAAAATTCGCCCGCGCCGCGCGAACGGCGTCGGCGTCGATCTCCGACGCGAACACCTGTTCCGCCCCGAGGAGGACCGAGACGACGGACAGGATGCCGGAACCCGTCCCGATGTCCCACACGCGATCCCCGGGCCTGACGGCGCCCTCCAAGGCGCGGATGCACATGGAGGTGGTCTCATGGGAACCGGTACCGAAAGCCATGCCCGGATCGATCACGACGATCGCGCCGCCAACCGCAGACGGCGTATCCCACGGCGGGCATATGACAAAGCGTTCGCTCACGCGGAAGGGCTTAAAACCCTCCTTCCACAGATCCTTCCATTCATCCGAGAGCGGATCGGACTCGGCGTATACGCGGCCAAAATCGGCGTCCGCGCCGTATGCGCCGCACAGCTCGTCATTCTTGAGCTTCATCAGATCGATCTTGATCGCGGCGAGCAGATTGCGCCCCGCCGCGTCATCGGTCGTATAGAACGAGACGACAGCCTCACCGCCCGCTTCCGATTCCGCGAGAAGCGAAGGCTCGATGTAATCCCAGTCGTCCTCAGCCTTTCCGTCCGCGACAGCGCGTATATCCGCGCTGTCCTCCACCGCCGCGCCGTCCACGCCGCGCCGCAACAGCAGAGCCGTGACCGCCTCCACGCCGCTCGTCGTCGTATGGACGCGCGTTTCCGTAAATCTCCCGCTCATCCGTCCGCACCGATCCGTCGCTTCCGAAACGCCAAAAGATAGGCGCCCGACACGAATACGCCGCCGCCGACGATGTTGCCGAGGGTGACGGGCAACAGATTGCGGACCAAAAACCCCGGCCACCCCAAGGCGTCCATCGCTTCCCGCGTCACGCCCAAGTCCAAGGCTAATGCCGCCGCCGAGGCGTCGGCCTTCGCGAAGATGCCGGCCGGCACATAGTACATATTCGCCACGCTGTGTTCAAACCCCGACAGAACGAAGAGTCCGATCGGGAAGAAGATCGCGAGCATCTTCCCTGTCATGGATTCCGCGCCGAAGGACAGCCAGACAGCGAGGCAGACCAACCAATTGCAGAGCAGACCGAGGATGAAGGCGCTCGGAAAGGTAAGTCCGACCTTCCCCGCCGCGATCTTTACGGTCACCGCGCCCAACAGCTCGCCGCCGCTGTGCAGGAGGCCGCTGTGTGCGATGAGCCAAGCGATGAACACGGAACCGATGAAGTTTGCGATGTAGACGACGACCCAGTTGCGCAACATGGAACCGACGCCGACGCGTCCCCGGATCACCCCGCCGATCATGAGGACGTTGCCCGTAAACAGCTCGCCCCCCGCCAACACCACGAGCATGAGACCGACGCCGAACACCCCGCCGGCCAAGACCCGTCCGAGGCCGTAGGAACCGGGGTCGGCGAGCAGATTGAACGCCGCCATGTTGGAAGCCTCGGCGGCAAACGCGATGAACGCGCCCGCCAAAAATCCAAGAACGGCAAGCCTCACAAGGCCGCTCGCCGCTCTGCTTTCCGAAGCGTCCACGGAGGCTTCGAGTATTTCCTGCGGTTTCAACAATCTACCCATAATATTAATATTATACCGGAGGCCAACGGCATTGAGAACAATAAAAATCCCGAAGGACCGTCAGACTGCAATTCATACCTTATCTATTGATAAGTGGGTTCCCTGCGCCCGGCGTTTGCCATCCGGTCAAGCCGGCCCGACAGCGGCCGGGCGACCCGGCGGTCCCGTGTATGAAGATGTAGGATAAATAACAGCCTTAACGCGAACTTCAGGATATTTCGGAAACAACGAACAGGTCGCCGCTTCCTATGTCCAATAATATACCACAGAACAAACCAAATGTGAATAGCAACCGTCGTCGTTCGGCAGTTTTGAGCAACACTTGCCTCCACGTCGCGCAACGATTTTGCGATTCGCGAAAAAGCGCGCGCGGTGAAGCGTGAAATATATTTCATGCTTACATGAAGTAAGTTTCATACTTGCAAACGCGCCGGCGGATACGGTAAACTATTGCTTGGGAGGAGGCGTCCCGCTATGAACATCCACATCATTCAAACAGGCGGCACCATCGGTTCCGAGCGAAGGCGCGACGGCGTCCTCTCCGCGAGGAGGGACGGGCGCGCGGGCCTCGGCGACATCCGCCCGGAAAACGCGGGCGACGGCGGCAACGGCATATCCGGCGGCGTTCCCATCCTGCCCGAGGGTTGCGGTGACTTTCGGTTCTCGTATTCCCGTCCGTTCGAGATCCTCAGCGAGAACATGAATCCTGATTTTTGGACCGGGTTGATCGGGCACATCCGTTCGTTGGATTTCGCGCGGATCGGCGCGCTGTTCATCACCCACGGCACGGACACGCTCGCCTTCACGTCCAACTTGTTGGCGCTCCTGCTCTATGGGATCGATCCGCCCGTGTTCCTTATCTCATCCGACAGGCCGCGGGCCGACGCGCGGGCAAACGGAACCGCGCATTTCGACGCGGCGCTCCGCGCGGCGCGGGACGGCATCGGCCCCGGCGTATATGTCCCATATCGGAATGCCGACGGGCGCATGCATCTCCACGCGGGGGAACGCCTCCTGCAACCCGCCGATTTCAGCGACGATTTCACGTCCGTATCCCACCCCGCCGTCAACGATCCCTCGCGCGTCACGGCGATGATCCGCGAAGCGCGCGGGCGCGAGGAGGGCGACGCCCGACCGCTTCTGTACGCGATACGCGCGATATCCGCGCGTATCGCCGCCATTCGCCCCTATCCCGGGATCCGATACGACGCCTATGATCTCGCGAACACGGACGCGATCCTCCACGGCGCCTATCATTCCTTCACGGCCTCGGATACGGACATCCCTCCGTATTCTCTGACGGCGTTCGCGCGGCGCGCGCACGAAAAAAAGATCGAGGTCTGCTTCGCCCCGATCCTCACGCGCCCGGAAAAGACCTATGAATCCACGCAAAACCTTCTGCGCTCCGGCCTGATCCGTCCCTTGTACGATATGAGTTTTGAAATGGCCTACGCCTATCTGTCGCTCCGATCCGATCGACCG
Source organism: Eubacteriales Family XIII. Incertae Sedis bacterium (assembly GCA_031263335.1). Lineage (GTDB taxonomy): Bacteria > Bacillota > Clostridia > Peptostreptococcales > Anaerovoracaceae > JAISGB01. The sequence goes on along the minus strand of JAISGB010000223.1, from coordinate 4,107 downwards.
CCGGACGCGGTCGACGAAGGATAAAATCCGCCGCTACGCGCTCGTATCGACGGAACTGTTCGTATGGACCTTCTGCACGTCGTCATTCTCCTCCAACGCGTCGATGAGCTTGATGAGGCTTCTCAGTTCGCTGTCATTCTTTGGCTCCGCCTCAATATTCGGCACCTGTTCGATGTCCGACTCCAACAGCATGTAACCGGCTTCGCGCAACGCGTCGGCGACGGCGGGAAAATCCTCGGTGGGGGTGACGATCTCGAAGTATTCCTCCTCATCCTTCACATCCTCGGCGCCGGCGTCCAAGGCCGCCTCCATCACGGCGTCCTCGTCGACGCCGCCGCCCTTCTCGATGAGGATGACCCCTTTGCGCTCGAACATGTAGGAAACGCAACCCGGCACGCCCAGATTGCCGTTGTGCTTGTCGAAGATATGTTTGATGGCCGAGGTGGTCCGGTTCTTGTTGTCCGTGAGCGTCTCGACGACCACCGCGACGCCGCCGGCGCCGTAGCCCTCAAAGTTGACCGTCTCATAGGTCTCGCCTTCGAGTTCCCCCGTCCCCTTCTTGATCGCCCGCGTGATCTTATCGTTCGGAAGGTTGATCGCCTTCGCCTTCTCGATGGCGTTCTTCAAGGACGCGTTGTAATCGGGATCGCCCCCCGACTTCGCCGCCATCATGATGGCCCTCGTGTACTTCGTAAACAATGCGGCCCGCTTGTTGTCCTGCGCCGCCTTCCGTCCCGCTATCGTCCCGTGTCTGCCCATACGTTATTTCTCCCTTCCGCGTCCCCGATCTTCCATAATCAGTATACACCATTTGACTTGAAAAGCAACCGATCGCGGATTCCACACAGACTTCCGTCCTCTGCCCTTTCTCGGCCCAAAACCTTACAATTTCCGCACGAAATAACTGAACAGCGCCTCCATCAGCCTATCCGGCTCAACGGGTTTTGCGATATGGGAATTCATTCCGGATTTCAGGGCCTTGTCGATATCCTCCTTGAAGGCGTTGGCTGTGAGCGCGATGATGGGAACCTCGCGCGCGTCCCGACGATCCATGGCCCGGATGGCGGCAGTCGCGTCATAGCCGTCCATCTTGGGCATCTGTATATCCATCAAAATAATGTCGTAGGCGCCTTCCTCGGACGCCTCAAACATCTTCACCGCATCGGTCCCGTCCTCCGCCTCATCCATCTCGATGCCGGTCCCCTCGAGCAACGATATGATAATCATGCGGTTGATCTCCACATCGTCCACCAACAAAGCCCGCTTGCCGATGAATTTGTCGGTCGCGTCCGAAAGTTCAGTCCCGCCGAACGAATCGATTTCCGCCTCCTCCAACCAAATGCTGAAGGAAAACGCACTGCCTTTGCCGACCTCGCTCTTCATCTCGATCTCACTGCCGAAGAGGCGAATGATGCGCCGGCTGATGGCAAGCCCGAGGCCGGTGCCGCCGTGGGTCCTCGATATACTGCCGTCGCCCTGCTCAAAGGGGTCGAAGATCACCGCCGCCGCCTCTTCCGAAACGCCGATGCCCGTATCGATGACGGAGAACCCGATCAGCGTCCGTCCGTCCCGACGATCCTTCTTTTCAATACGAAATACGATCTTCCCGAGTTCCGGCGTAAATTTCACGGCGTTGCCCAAGAGATTGATGAGCACCTGACGCAGACGCAACGAGTCGCACCTGAAGACCGATGGCGAGAATTCGTCGAAAATCGTTTCGAATTTGATGTGTTTGTCGTCGCAACGGGGTTTGATGATGCCCACCACCGTACTCTCCAATTTGGACAGCTCCATCTCTTCCTCGGACAGCTCGATCTTGCCCGCCTCGATCTTGGAGATGTCCAAGATGTCGTTCAGCAACCCCATCAGATGTTGCGACGATGTTTCTATCTGCGCGACATAGCCGAAGATCTCATCTCGGTCAACGCGTACGCCGTCCGTGTCTTCCAATTTTTTCTGTACGATGTTCGTGATGCCGATGATCGCGTTCATCGGCGTCCGTATTTCGTGGCTCATGCGCGCGAGGAATTCGCCCTTATGCTCGTTGGCCTTGTTGGCGTCGTCCACCGCCCGTTCCAACTCCAATTGCTTGTTGACCATCTCCGTGACATTCGCGGTGATGATGATGTACCCGATCTTGTTCCCCTCTTTATCCAACAGATAATTGGCCGCGCCGCGAAAATACCGATCGCCTTCCTCCATATAGTATATCTCGGCTTCCCGCCCCTCTTTCAAAGACGTAATGGAGCAGTACTTCGATCCGATCGGATAGATGCTGTGCTCCCTGTAGGATTTGCCTACGACCTCGGGCAAGGTCTTATTGACCAACCTTAAGCAGTGACCGTTCATGTGGATGATATTCAGATCCATATCCGTGATGACGAGCGGATTCTTCACGCTGTCCTCTATGCTGTCGGCCATGTCGTCAAAGGAGTCCGCGAGAATGCCGAACTCGTCTTTCACGGGCGCGTCGAAGCGGAAGTGCCGTTCGCCGAACCTGAATCGCGATATGCCGGCGATCAGTTTCGTGATATTGCCCGTCAGGAACGAGGCCAACCAAATCGCGATGATTACGACCAAAATAATGATGATCAGCGTCGTCAAAACAAGGGACAGCCCCGTGCGGACGAGGCTCGAATTGATCTCGTTGTTGAGTTCCGCCTCCGTCTCCGCGGCGGGACGCGTAAAGTCTTCAAGCCCCGCGCCGATGGCGACGAAGCCAAAGCCGCGTTCGGAATATTCGTTGTCCGCCGAGGGCGCGTACTGCCCCGTATAGTAGGGGATCGCGGCCGCCGTGGTCAGCTTGTACAGACCGCTCCATAATATGTAGAAAGAGCCGGATCCTCCCTCTTTCGTCAGATCCATCCATCCCGTGCATTGGGGCGCGTTGTTCAGATATTGCCCGTCCAAGCCGACCAGCCCTTCCTTTGTGAGCGCGGGCGCGGGTATCTTTTCTCTCGACTGTTCGTCAAACGTCGGCAAATCCTTGACAAACTCCGTCCATTTTTCGACGCCGCTCTCCTGCCAAGCGTCATAGATGGACGACTCCAACCACGGAGTCTGCGGGTCGCCGGTCTCCGGATCGAAACCCACGATGGAATGATGCCTCGGATGGCAGATGCTGCGGCATTTGTAATCCCAGATGAAGGCGTAGTTTCCGTCGAAGGCGCTGGGGAGTTCGGTGTAACGCTCGTTCATCGGCGTCTGATGATCCACGAATTCCATGATGTGATCGTGGTTCAGCGCGAGGGTGACATAGCCTATCACTTCGCCCGCGTCGTCCGTTACCGGCGTCGCCCACCGGACGATGCCCTCAAAGCGTATGCCGTTGGGGTTTTCCTCGCCCGCGTAAGCCTGCGATTCGGGATCGTAATCGATGTCGTAGCCCCGATCCTCTCCCGCCGTTTTGAGCGTGTCGGGGGTATACATACCGATGAAATTCGAGCGGACATAGGCGCCGATCACATCGGACACATAGATTTCGCCGGGTTTCAGCGTCTTCAGTTTTTCAAAATAGGTCTCCGCTTTGACATAGGTGTTTTCCCGCTCGGAGACATTTTTCTTTTCCGCGCTCAGGGGATAATGCGTCTTGGGGGAGCCGGAAGCGACGACCTTGACCTGTTCATTGCCTTCCGTGTCCACGAAGGTGATCTCGTCATAGAGGGGGATCTCCTTGTACTCGAAGTTGTCGGGTTGGCGATAATGAAACCCGTCCATGTCGTTGTTCTCGGCGTTGGTCGATCTGCCCGCTTGTTCGGCGCCGGTTCGCGCCGTATCCGATTCGGAGGCCGCGAACGATCCCACCCAAGACAGACCGTCCGACGCAAGCTCCCATTCCCCGCTCTTGACAAGCTTCCCGAGTTGCGCATTCGCGAATTTGCGATAGGCGTCTTCGGAGGGGGGAATGTCGGCAACATACAGGATGTCGGCGTCGCGTTCATACAGAAAGTCCGCCACGCGTTGGGCCGTATCCGTGGTCATGCGCTCAATGTTCTCGATCGCGCTGTCGTTCAGCGCGGCGGACGAATCGCTGACAGCGGTGTCCCGCAAGGTGTTGCCCAACGCCACGAATTGATACCACGCGATGGCCGTCAGCACGATGAGGGG
>JAISGB010000126.1 GCA_031263335.1 Eubacteriales Family XIII. Incertae Sedis bacterium | reverse complement strand
CGGGACAGTCTTGACCCGAGACTGAAAATATAAGTAGAGGCGATTGATACTGTGAGTGAAAACATCCTTTCGGTCAAAAACCTGACCGTGAAATACATATCTCGGGAAATCGGCGTCTGCCATGCGGTCAACAATGTTTCCTTCGATGTGGACAAAGGTGAAACCGTCGGCTTGGTCGGTGAGACCGGCGCCGGCAAGACGACGATCGCGCTGAGTATCATGCGGTTGTTGCAAATGCCGCCCGCGCGCGTCGTGTCGGGCGAGATACTGCTTGACGGCGAGGACATCCTCAAAATGCCGAACGCCCGTATGCGTGATATTCGCGGCGACAAGATATCCATGATCTTTCAAGATCCCATGACCGCGCTCAATCCCATCGACAAGGTCGGGGATCAGATCAGCGAGATGATCCGGTTGCATCTGAAGATGAACAGGGCGCAGTCCGCAGGGAAGGCCGCCGAGATGTTGGAGATGGTCGGCATCCCGTCCTCGCGCTTCAACGACTATCCGCATCAGCTCTCCGGAGGGATGAAGCAACGCGTCATTGTCGCCATCGCCTTGGCGTGCAAGCCTGAGTTGCTTCTGTCGGACGAGCCGACCACCGCCTTGGATGTGACCATCCAAGCGCAGGTCCTGAACATGATGAAGGAACTCAAGAACGAACTCGGCACTTCGATGGTTTTGATCACGCATGACCTCGGCGTCGTCGCGGAAACCTGCGATCGCGTCGCGGTGATCTATGCCGGGGAAATCGTGGAGATAGGGACGGCGGACGTCGTCTTTGAAAAGAGATCCCACCCCTATACATTGGGGCTGTTCAATTCTCTGCCGGATATCACGGGGGCGCGCAAGCGCCTGATACCGATCATGGGCCTCATGCCGGATCCCACGGCGTTGCCCAAGGGGTGCAAGTTTTCACCGCGATGCCAATTTCGCGATGAATCCTGTACGCGGGAACCGATAGAATTGCGCTTGGAATCGGGAACCCATTTTGTCCGTTGCCTCAAAGCCGGAATGAACCGGGGGATATGAAATGTCGACTCCTTTGTTGCAAGTAGAGAATCTGAAAAAGTATTTCGAAGTGCCGCAGGGATATCTTCACGCGGTGGACGATGTGAGCTTTTCCCTGAACCGGAGCGAGACGTTGGGCGTCGTGGGCGAGTCGGGTTGCGGGAAATCCACGCTCGGTCGCGTTGTGTTGCACCTTTTGGACAGCACCGACGGGAAGATCGTCTTTGACGGCGAGGACATCACGCGCGTGCGCGCCGCAAAGCTCAAAGAACTCAGCGGCAGGATGCAGATCATCTTTCAGGACCCCTATTCCTCGTTGGATCCGAGAATGACGGTTCACCAGTTGATCTCCGAAGCCATGCTGATCGCGGGAAAGCTCTCGCGCGGTGAGATAAAGAACCGCGTCTTCGAGCTGATGGATATCGTCGGCCTGTCGCGGCGTTTGGTCAACACGTATCCGCACGAACTTGACGGGGGCCGTAGGCAACGCATCGGCATCGCGCGCGCCCTATCCATCAAACCGGAGTTCATCGTGTGCGACGAACCGGTTTCCGCGCTCGACGTCTCGATCCAAGCGCAGATACTGAATCTGCTGATCGACATCCAAGCGGAGACCGGCATCGCATATATCTTCATAACACACGATCTGTCCGTGGTAAAACATATCTCAAATGACATCATCGTGATGTATCTGGGGCAGATCGTGGAGAAAGTCGCGTCGGGGGAACTGTTCAGCAAGCCCATACATCCGTATACGGTGGCGTTGCTCAACGCGGTACCCGTTCCCGTCGTGAATTATAACAAGGAGCGCATCCTGCTGAAAGGCGAGATCAGCTCTCCGGTCAACCCCAAACCGGGGTGCCGTTTTGCTCCGCGTTGCGATCACGCGAAGGAGCAATGCTTTACGGAGGAACCCGAATCCAAGGAGATTCTGCCCGGACATATGGTGAAATGCCATTTCGCGGAGCAATTCGTCTGATCCGATCGGGGAGCACACCGGGGTGTGCTCCCCGATTCTTAATCGCGCGCTATCTTTCCCTCGGCAGATGTACGTCCAACACTGCGGATTGGCCGTTGCGTACGGCGGCCAGCGCTTCTTGCAACGCGGGCATCACCTCTTCCGGTTTTGTCACCGTGCGTCCGAACGCCCCCGCGCCCCGCGCGATCATGGCGTAGTCGGGCATAAAATCAACTGCGGATTCGAAGATGAACGTTTCGCTCGGTCGAGCTTCTCCCAACAGTTCCGTCTGCACGTCGCGGATTGCGCCATACCCTTTATTGTTGCAGATCACGGCGAGAAAAGGAAACCGGTAGTTCGCCGAGGTCCAGAAGGTGGACGTGGGACAGCCCCAGACAAAACCTCCGTCCGTCATGATCGCCACCACAGTCTTCCCCGGGGCGGCGGATGCGGCGCCGAGCGCGGCGCCCGACGCCCAACCTATGGCGCCGGAAGGACAGCCAAACCAAGTGCCGGGCTTCGTGCGCACGATCTGCTCGGTGACGGACGCGCAGTGGCTGAGCGTATGGTGGACCACGATGGCGTCCGCGTCAATGACTTGGTTCAGGCAACAGAACAGATAGTCGGCGGAGATAGGATCTTGGTTCGCGCGATCCGATGCGAACGCGTACCGATCCAGGCGGATCTTCTCGTTATCCGCGGCGATCCGTCGAAAGCGCTCCGCCAATTCCGCCTTTTTCTCCTCCGTCATCTTCTCCTTGAGCAATTTGTCCAAAGCGGGAATGGCCTCACGGGAGTCGGCCTTGATGAAGATGTCCGCCCCTCGTCCCCACAGCAAGCGGCCCTGCGTCAGCGGATCGACGTCGATGTGCAGGATCTTGGCCTCCTGTCTCGGGGGCGGCGCGTTCCCTACGTAGGGCATTGCGTAGTCGATGGCCAGAATCACATCGGCCTCGTCGTAACCCGCATCCCGCCTACGGCTGCCGCCGATCTGCTCGATGCCAATGCACAGAGGATGGTTGCCCGGGAAGTTCATCCAACTGTAGCCCGTCAGCGTCGACGCGCTCAGGGTTTCCGCCAAGCTCGTCAACGCCGCCACATTCTGCGTATAACGACCGGCGTTGCCGCTCACCAACAGGGGATTCTTTGCATCCAAAAGGATGTCCGCCATCTTCTCCAACGCTTCCGTATCCAATGCGGGGAGCGCGGCCGTCGCTTCCGCTGCGGGCTGTGTCTCCGGCTTCTCGATTTCCCGGTACAGATAGTCCATGGGAAAGCACAGATAGACCGGCCCGGTCGGTTCCGTGCGGGCAATGCGGAACGCCTCGATCAATACGGGGTGCAGATCCTCGTCCCCGTTCAGGCGACGATCATATTTCACGCTGTTGCGCACGATGCCGCCTTGATCATAAGGCTGCCCGTTCCAGAGCGTGCGCCGCGCGTCGATCTCATGATACGCGGCCAAGATCACGACAGGGATCCGTCCCCACTGCAGATTTTGCAGATTGCCGCCCAACTGCAGGCTGCCCAATTCGGAATGGACGATCACCACCTGTGGTTTGCCTGTGACCATATAATTGCCGTAAGCGGCGGCGACAGCCACCGCCTCATCCAAGCACAACACCAACTGAGGAGATTTCTTGCCTTTCTCGCGCGCGGCGGCTATGCTTGACAGGATATCGATGGATTCGAACCCCGGATTGATGAATATTTTGTCCACGCCGTGCGCGTTCAGCAATTCGATGAACGCTTCCCCGCTTTTGTATTTGGCCATTTTATCACCCCGCTTATTCCTGCACCGATAAAACATTAAACTTTTCCACGTAAAGATCATATCCTATTTTCACGGAAATATCCATCGTTTATTTTATGTTCTGCGGCGCGCGATCAGCGGCGCGACGCGATACCATGGCAACCCCATGACGTTTTCGATATCGCCCTCAACGCGCTCTATATTCCTCGACCAACTCGACCGCACGGCGTAGGAACCGGATTTGTCGTAGGGGGGATCCTCGCGAATGTATCGGTATATCTCCGCGTCGGGATAGTCCTTGAAATACACCTCCGTGGTGTCAAAGAATCCCTGCGCTTCGCCGCTTTCCGCGTCAATGAGACAGACGCCCGTGATCACCCTATGGGCGGAGGCGCGCAGGGATGAGAGGATATGAAAGGCGTCGGCTTCGTCGACGGGTTTTCCGATGATTCGATCCTTATACACCACGGTATCGGCGGCCAAGATGAAAGCCGCGCCGCCCGCCGCGTCGTTCCCTTCCCCGGATCGAAGCGCCGCTCGGACGGCGTCCGCCTTCTTGCGCGCCAGATAGACGACGATGTCTTCCACCGGACGGGCAACCAAGGACTCCGGCAGGGTTTCATCCACGTCCGAGGGGATGACCGCGGGCGTCACGCCGTGGCTTTTCAATATTTCGTACCGCCGAGGCGAAGCGGAAGCGAGAATGATCTTCAATGCGCGCACCTTCCTTTCCTGACGGCCGCGGACAAGCGCGGCCGACCTTGCCCGTCCGACATCGACGCGCTCAACAGATCCTCGGCAATCCCTCGCCGAACAGCGTGTCTATCCTGCGCGCGCCGCCTATCTTCGTCCTCATGACCACAAACCCCCGCGCGGCGCGCGGTGCGGGGGGCGGATCCGTCGGTGAACCGATCGGGTCGTCCGCGTCCTCCGTCTCGCGCACGGCGCCGATGACGCGGGCGCCGCGCCCGGCCTCCGTAGCCCGCATCAGCGCCACCGCGCGTTCGGCCGCCACCTTCGGGACAAAGACGACCATCTTCCCTTCGTTGCCCATATAGATGGGGTCCAGACCCATGACGCCGCAGAACGCCGCCACCTTCGGGTCGACGGGCAACGCCCGTTCCGACAATTCTATGGTCACGCCCGACGCGTCCGCGATCTCGTTCAGCACAGCGCCGAGTCCCCCGCGCGTCACGTCCCGCAAAACGTGTACCTCCGAACCGGCGCGAAACAGCGCGTCCGTCGTCTCGCCGAGGCTCGCGCAGTCGCTCTCGATGTCGCTCTCGACGCCCATGCGGGCGGACAGGATGCAGGCGTGATGATCGCCCAGATTGCCGCTCACGATGACGGCGTCCCCGGGGCGGGCCTTCGCCGCGGAGGGCGCGCGCGCGATATCCGTCCCGGCTCGCAGAAAGCCGATGCCGGTGGAGTTGATCATCAGACCTTCGCCGCCGACATCGGATCCGCCCGCGCGATCCGCGTTCGTACGCCCTTCGATCACCTTTGTGTCCCCCGCGACGATCAGGACGCCGGCCGCGCGCGCCTCGGCGGCCATCGAAGCGACGATTCTGTCCAAGCGCGCGATCTCCAATCCCGTCTCCAAGATGAAGCCGCAGGTGAGATACTTGGGGATCGCGCCCATCATGAGGACATCGTTCACCGTCCCGCATACGGCCAATTTCCCGATATCGCCGCCCTTGAACTCCAAGGGCGTCACGACGAAGGAATCCGTACTCACGACCAAGGGCGGCGCGGGGAAACGATCCGTCCTCCGCGCGC
>JAISGB010000194.1 GCA_031263335.1 Eubacteriales Family XIII. Incertae Sedis bacterium | reverse complement strand
GTCATCTTCTTCCCCGGATCGTGGGAGACGGGCTTGCGCGCGATGAAAGACGCCAAGGGCGCGGGCCTCTCCGTCGACTTTATCGGAACGGACCGATGGCGAACGGACGGGATGTTGGGCGCATACAAGGCCGACGTGATGTCGGACATGGTTTTCACGACCTATTACAACGAGGACGCGCGCATCACGGAGATGTCGTCCGTGTTCCTCGATGCGTACAGGGATAAATACGGGGCGAACGCGACGCCCGATCCCGCCGTCGCTTTGGCGTTCGACGCCTATCTCATCGCGTTGGAAGGACTGCGGGAGGCGGGCGCCTCGACGGATCACGGGAAGATATTGGCGGCGCTCCACGACACGAACGCGTTCTCGGGGGCGTCCGGGGAGATCACCTTCGACGACCGCGGAAACCCGATCAAACCCATCACGATAACCACCGTCACAGACGGAAAATTTGTCTTGACGGACTCGGTGAAACCGGAAAAGGAGAAAGGAAACTGATATGGAACAGAACATCAAGGACGCGTTGGAAAAGATTCGACCCTACCTGCAGAGGGATGGCGGGGATGTGGAATTTGTCGATTACACGGACAATAAGATCGTCCGGATTCGGCTGTTGGGGCATTGCGCGGGTTGCCCCCACGCGCAGGCCACCATCAAGGGCGGCATCGAGCGTCTGATCAAGGAGGAATACCCCGAGATCGCCGGCGTCGAGGCCGTCGGCTGAATGATTTCAACACATAAGTACAAAGAACTCATCGAGGCGCGGCGCGATGACGTCGTCGCCATGCTCCGGGAACTGATCGCCGTCGAGAGCGTACAAGGCGAGCCGAAGGACGGAAAGCCCTTCGGTGAAGGGGTAAGCGCAGTCTATGAGGGCATGTTGTCGCGGGGGCGATCGGACGGATTTGAAACCGCGGACGTCGACGGTTACGGCGGCCACATCGAGTGGCCCGGCGCGGAACTCGACGCAAACGGGGAGATCGTCGCCGGCGCGGACGAGGTGTTGGGCATCCCCGTCCATTTGGATGTCGTACCGGCGGGCGGCGACTGGTCTAAGGAACCGTTCGGCGCCGAGGTGGCGGACGGGATGATCTGCGGCAGGGGTTCCACCGACAACAAGAACGCCGTCGCCGCCGTCTATTGCGCGATGAAGGCGCTGAAGGACAGCGGTTTCGTCCCTCGGAAGAGCATCCGGCTGATCCTCGGACTCGACGAGGAGACGGGTTGGTCCGGCATGGAGAAATACTTGGCGGGCGTCGGCGCCCCGGACTTCGGCTTCGTCCCGGATGCGGATTTCCCCGCGATCAACGGCGAGAAGGGCATCATCGATTTTGAGTTGGCAAAGAAGTTGGGGAAGACGATCGAAAAAGGACTCGCCCTGCGCAGCGTCAAGGGCGGCGCCGCGCCGAACATGGTACCCGATCACGCCGCCGCCATCGTCATGGATGAGATAGGCCGCGATTACGCGGCGGTGAAGGAGCAGATCGCCGCCTACCGGGAGCGGACGGGATACAAGGTCTACGGGAAGGGCGTCGGCCGGGCGTTTGAGATCTCGGCGCGCGGCGTATCGGCGCACGGCGCCCGCCCGGAGGAAGGCGTCAACGCCATCTCCGTCCTCTTGGATTTTCTGTACGAACTCGGACTTGCGAACGAGAGCGTCCGCGACTTCCTCACGTTCTATCATGAACACATCGGCTTCGATTCGGACGGCGCGCGCATGGGCGTCGGCTTCAGCGACGATCCGTCGGGCAAGTTGACGCTGAACGTCGGCCTGATCGCCATGGATTCGGAGGCCGCCATCCTGACCGTCAACGCGCGCTATCCCGTGACGATGCGTGAGGACTCGGTGTACGAAGCCATGTTGCCGCTGATACACGAATATGACCTTGGGATCGTCAAGTTGCATTCCAAGCCGCCCATCTACTTCCCCGAGGACGACCCGTTCATCGAGACGCTCATGGAGGTCTATCGCGAGAATACGGGCGATACGAAGCACAAGCCCTTTGTCATCGGCGGCGGCACCTACGCTCGCGCCATCCCGAACGCAGTCGCTTTCGGCCCCCGATTCCCCGGGCGGGAGGAGTTGATGCACCGAAAAGATGAGCGCATTTCCATCGACGATCTGATGCGAACGACGCACATCTACGCCGACGCAATTTATAAATTGACAGGCGAAGATTAACGTACTATAATGTAGAAGCCGGCGTAGCCGGAGAGAATTTGTTTCGGGGCGGGGTGAGAATCCCCACCGGCGGTGATGGGCGGTACGGGGCCGAAAGGCCGCCGACGCCACGAGTCCGCGAGCCGCGCGCGAATGAGACGCGTCAGGCAGAACCGGTCGCGTTCCATACCTTTGACTCACAAACCGCAAGCCGCGGTTGATCGAGAAATCAGTCAAAGGTTGGATCGGAATCCGGTACCGACGGTGACAGGTCAATCGTCATATGTACATGGCAACGCGTGTTGCGATTGGCATCGAGTCCGGATGAAAGAAACGAGCATTCTTGCGTGAATGACGACGCCCCCTTGATCGAATACGATTCAAGGGGGTTTTTTTACCCCCGGACGACAGGTATATGGGAACGGAGGATACGATGAAGAACGAAACGGAACAAAAACACACCCATGGATCCGGGACCGACGCGGAACGTCCCGTCTTGGCGGACGATCGATCCGCCGACGCGCGTGAAGGAGAGCGGAAGGATCCGGTCCGCAGACGGATCACGACCGCGAAATTGGCGAAGATGGCCATGATGGTGGCCATCACGGTGGTATTTTCATTCATACATTTTCCAATTCTTCCAATGGCGCCCTTCTTGGAGTACGAGGTCTCCGATCTCCCGATCTTGGTCTCGGGCTTCGTCTTCGGACCCGCGTCGGGGCTTGGGGTCTGCGTGGTGTCCATTCTGTTGCACGACCTCATCATCGGACCCGCCTCCGGCCCCTACGGCATGATCATGCACATCATCGCGGCGGGCGTGTCCGTATTGGTTTCCGCGCTGATCTACAAGCGGAAAAAGACGCGCAAAGGCGCGTTGATCGCACTGATCGCGGGCGGGGTCTCCATGATCGCCGTGATGATCCCCGCAAACCTCATCTTCACGCCCCTGTTCATGACCGTGCCGGTCGCCGCCGTGCAATCCATGCTGATCCCCGTCATCCTCCCCTTCAACGCGCTGAAAGCGGCGATCAACACGGTGGTCGTGTTTTTCCTGTATAAGAGGGTGTCGCGATTCCTACACAGATGGTAAAATATAAAGAGGTAACTACTCAACAGTCACGCTATTTTTGCGTATTCCGGAACCCAATACCGATTTTGTCTTCCTCACGTACGTCTGTGTACGCTCCGGGGAGCCGAAATCGGTCTTGGAACCCGGACTCCATCAAAACTATCGCACCTGTCGAGTAGTTTTAAGGAAATAGTAATGAGAGCTTGGAGTGCGGGATGGTATTGGATGAACAAGGAATGCAGGATTATGGGCGCCGCCTTGGGCGCTTGCTCGGCCCCGGGTCGATCCTCGCGCTGATCGGCGACCTTGGCGTCGGCAAGACCTTTCTGACGGCGGCCGTCGCGGAGGGACTCGGCGTGACCGAACCCGTGATCAGCCCGACCTTTACCATCATCCGTGAATACGAGAGCGGCCGTATCCCACTGTATCATTTTGACGTATACCGCATAGACGATCCGGGCGAGATGGACGCGTTGGGTTGCGATGAATATTTTTATGGCGGCGGACTCACCGTCGTCGAATGGGCGGACAAGATCGCGGAATCTCTGCCCCCGCAGACGATCGTCGTGGAGATAGGCTACGGCGAAAAGGAGACTGAGCGGATCGTGCGCGGGCCGAGGCTCGACGCGTGCAAGGAGCGGGACGCGCGCGCAAGGAAGGATCGGGGATGAGCGGCAATCATCCGGGCAGTTGCATATTGGCGGTGGAGACGACGGGTTCCATCGCGTCCGTCGCCTTAGCGTTGCGCCGATCGGACGCGCGGGGCATTGCCGCGTTCGAGATTGTCGAAAAACGATCGCGCGGACATCTCAGACACCTGACGGAGTTGATGCCGATGATCCGGGATCTGCTCGCGGAGACGAAACGCGCTCCCGCCGACATGGACGCGATCGCCGTATCCGCCGGACCCGGATCCTTCACGGGCATACGGATCGGCGTTTCGACCGCAAGAGCCTTGGCGCAGATCTTGGAGATACCCGTCATCGAGACGCCGACCTTGGAGACCTTCGTGTACCATGCGCATATGGGCGAGGGGATCGCGTGTCCCATATTCAACGCCGGGCGGGGGCAGATGTATGCGGGCGCATTTCATCGTACGCCCGAGGAGGGGATCGAACGCCTTGTGCCGGGGGGCGCGTACGATCCGCCGGATTTCTTCGGTGCGTTGCGCGCGGCCCTGATCCGTCCCGGCGCCGGCGCGTCGAGCGGCGACGCGCTTTCGCCGCCGGCGGAGATCGTTTTTTTCGGCGACGGCTTGGACGAATTCGAATCCGTCCTCTCCTCCTTCCGCGCGTCCGTTGCGGACGGATCGGACGAAGGGATCCGCGCGGGTACGTTGTATACGCGATGCGTCGCGCCGCCCCTCGGGGTACAGACGGCCGGCGCGACGGTGCGACGGGCCTTGGCGCACGGCGTTCCCAAGGAGTATCGGGATCTGCTTCCGATCTATATGCGGAAGGCCGAGGCTCAAAGAAAATTGGAGGAGAGATTGTCACGATCGGGAGGGGCGGACGATTGAATTGGGTGCGGATTCGGCGCGCCCTGCCCGAGGACACGGACGCCGTCGCGGCTTTGGATCGCGTATGCTTTCGGACGCCTTGGGCGCGGAACGATTTTGAGAAGGAGTTCACGGAGAATATCCTCGCCTCCTATCTGATCGCGGAATCCGGCGGGCGCCTGATCGGTTACGCGGGCATCTGGGTCGTGTCGGACGAAGGCCATATAACCAACATCGCCGTTCATCCCGATTGGCGGGACGGCGGGATCGCGACCATGTTGTTGCAGGAACTCCTTCGGATCGCACGGGGGAAGGGCGCGGCGCGGTTCACGTTGGAGGTGCGCGTGTCCAACGAACACGCCCTTGCGCTCTACGGGAAATTCGGATTTCGGACGGCGGGATACCGCAAGGCGTACTACGCGGATACGGGAGAGGACGCCGCGATCATGTGGCTGTATGACGGGGAAGGAAACGCATGAAACCTGTTTCAGTACTCGTTTGTGCCGTAGGGCGGCATGGAGGCAAGGATGAAGGACGGAAAGCTGATCACGCTGGGGATTGAGACGAGTTGCGATGAGACGGCCGCCGCCGTTACGGCGGAGGGGCGGGATATCCGCTCCAATGTGATCGCCTCCCAGATCGAGATACACCGGGTGTTCGGCGGCGTGGTGCCCGAGATCGCGTCGCGTCGGCATCTGGAGCAGATCAACGGCGTGATCGACGCCGCCGTCGCGGAAGCCGGCATCGCCTTTGCCGACATCGATCTGATCGGCGTCACCGAGGGGCCGGGCTTGGTGGGCGCCGTACTCATCGGCCTGTCCACGGCGAAAGCGATGGCCTTCGCGTTGGACCGTCCCTTGGTGGGCGTGCATCACATCAAGGGGCATATCAGCGCGGTCTATTTGGAACACGAAGACCTTGCGCCCCCGTTCCTGTCCTTGGTGGTCTCGGGCGGGCATACGGATCTCATCGATGTGCGGGATTACCAAACATATGAGGTGTTGGGGCGGACGAGGGACGATGCCGCGGGCGAGGCGTTTGACAAGGTCGCGCGGGTTCTGGGCCTCGGATATCCGGGAGGTCCCAAAGTGGACGCCTTGGCGCAACGCGGCGATCCGGAAAAAATCCTGTTCAAGCGCGTCCTGCTCGAAAAGGACAGCTTGGATTTCAGCTTCAGCGGCATCAAGACGGGCGTCATGAACTATATGAATACCGAGCGGCAGGCGGGGCGGGAGGTCGATGTCGCCGATGTCGCGGCGGGATTCGAGGCTTCCGTGATCGACGTCCTCGTCTCAAAGACCTTGACGGCGTTGAAGCGGACGGGACGAAAGAAACTGACGGTGGGCGGCGGCGTCGCGTCCAACAGCCTCTTGCGCCGCCGCC
>JAISGB010000045.1 GCA_031263335.1 Eubacteriales Family XIII. Incertae Sedis bacterium | reverse complement strand
CGAGTTTCGGCGCGGCCTTGGCCATCTTCCTCGGACTCGGCAAGCTGTGGCTCCAATGCCTCGCCTTCGGCTTCGGCCTCATCGGCGTTGCGGTCTCCTATCTCATCGGCGCGCGGTTTTCCGGACGCATGCGCGACAATACGGTCACGCTCGTGCTCTGCGGCATGGTCATCACGGCCATCTTCTCCGCGCTCGTCTCGGGGGTCAAGCTCGCCGCCGATCCTTATGATGATTTGCCCCTCATCACCTTTTGGCTCATGGGCGGCCTGAACTATGTGACGGGGGACGATGTGCTGATCATGTCGGTCCCGCTTGTGGTCGGCGGCGTCATGCTGTTTCTCATGCGGTTTCGGCTCAACGTGCTGTCGCTCTCGGACGAGGAGATCGGCGCGCTCGGCATCAACGCGGAGTCGTCACGGCGCGTCGTCGTACTCTGCGCGACCTTGCTTACCTCCGGTTCGGTCGCCGTCGGCGGGATGATCGCATGGGTCGGACTCATCGTGCCGCACATCGCGCGTTTGGCCGTCGGACCTGATTACCGCCGTCTGTTGCCCGCGTCTCTGCTCATCGGCGCCGTGTTTCTCATGATCGTCGATGATCTCGCGAGGACGTTGCTTGCGATCGAATTGCCGCTCGGCGTCCTGACGGCGATCGTCGGCGCGCCGACCTTCCTCGTCCTGCTCACGCGAGCGAGCCGAGCGTAGACCGAGGGGATGGGAGATGATGAAACAGTCTTGGATGATCGGGAAAAAGCACGGCAGGGGCGCCTTCGCGGTTGCGTGGATCGGCCGTAGGTTTGCGGTCTGTTTGGCCGTCGCCGTCCTCTTCGCGGTGTTGGCCTTGGCCTCTTGCGGACGCGGAGACGCGGTCTATGAATTGAAACTCGACGGGAAGTTGAATGAACCGGGCGTCATCCGCTATCTCGATTTCACGATGAACGTCTATGCGGACGTCGCAACCAACCCCTGCGGGGACTGTGAGGATCAGCCCGTCAGCGTCTATGTCGGGGACGACGCGCTGACCGTGGCCGCCGCGCTCAAACAGGCGCTCGAAACGGATTTCGCGGACGGGGATTGGCTCGTCACGGATCTCAACGGGACAAGCCTCTTCGTGGAGCGGGCGCCGGATACGGGGACGGACGAGCCGGAAGCGCCCTCGGCGCCCGTCGGGCTTTTGATCTCGGGCGGGACGACGGAGCGTTCACCCGAGATAGCGGGTCGGGACGGTTCTTCGGATATTCCCGACGATCCCGGGCGCATCGCGGCCGTATACGGGCCGTCCTACGAAGCCTTGGTCGCGCTCGGCGCGGAGGATCGCATTGCCGTCCGCGCGGATGTCCAGACGGAGAACTTCCCGTGGGCGTTCGAGGTCTACAGGCGGATCGGGGAACTGCCCGTCCTCGAAGACGTCCATGCGGCGGTCAATATCGAGACCCTTCTGTCACACGATCCCGACCTCGTCTACACCTTCCCGCGACCCAATGAGGTCGCCCTGCTCGACAAGGCGCACATCGGATATATCGAGGGCGCGACGACAAAGACCTTGGACGACGTGAAGGGGCTGCTCTTTAAATTCGCGGCGCCTTTGGGCGAGGAAGCGGTCGCGCGCGCCGAGGCTTACGCGGCGTATTTCGACGAAAAGCTCACTTTCGTGCGGGAACGGACGCGGGATCTGCCGGAGGCCGAGCGCCCCAAGGTCTATTACGCGGGAACGGATATCCTGACCACCTACGGCAGACAGGCGGATGTCGTGGAGGCGATCGAGGCGGCGGGCGGCACGGCGGTCACGCGCGAACTCGAGGGCGGCAATCGCGTCAACACCGACGCGGAGAAGCTCGCGGCGTGGAATCCTGACTGGATATTCCTCGATCATTGCGGCATGAGCGGCAGCGAGAAGGGTTCCGTGGATGAAATCGTGGCTGCGGCCTATGACAACCCCAAGTACGCGGGAATCACGGCCATCAAGGAGCAACGCATCGTGCCGACGCCCTCCGGCGTGTTTTACTGGGATATGGGGATACAGAAGATCCTGCTCATCGAATATATGGCGAAAACGATTCACCCGGAACTGTTTGAGGATGTGGATATGGCGTCGGAAATACAGGATTTTTACGCGCGATTCTTCGATCATGAACTGTCCCGGGAGGACGCCGAAAAGATATTGGAGCGACAGTTACCGTGATCTTGGAGATTCAAAACCTGACCTGCGGATACGGAAAGGAAGCCGTCATAGAGGGATTTTCCTTGGACGTGCCCGCGGGCGGTACACTGTGTATCCTCGGGCGCAACGGTATCGGCAAGACGACCCTGTTTCGCACCCTGCTCGGGTCGCTCGCGCCGTTGGGCGGCTCGGTTACGCTCGGGAAGCGGGATCTGTTCTCCATGAGCCGTCGCGAGAAGGCGGATCGCATCGCCTATGTCCCGCAGTCGCACGATCCCCCCTTTGCCTACACGGCGTTCGACATCGTGTTGATGGGGCGGGCCGGTTTGCTTTCGGCCTTCTCCGTCCCGTCCGAGAAGGACAGGGCGCTTGCGGCGGAAGCCTTGGAGACGCTCGGCGTCGCCCGGCTGTCGGCGCGCGCCTATACGAAGGTCAGCGGCGGGGAACGACAGATGATCCTCATTGCGCGGGCGCTCGCGCAGGGGGCGGATTTCCTGTTTTTGGACGAGCCCGCCGCGAATCTGGACGTCGCCAACCAAATGCGCGTGCTCGGCGTACTGAAACGGTTGGGTGAGGCGGGGAAGGGCGTCGTATTCACCTCGCACGATCCGAACCACGCCCTCCTGCTCGGCGCGACCGTGGCGGCTCTGCGTTCGCGCGACGATCTCCTTGTCGGCCCCTCGGAAGAGGTGTTCACGAAGGAGACGGCGCACGAACTGTACGGCGTACGCGCGGAGATACTCGAGGTGCGCGACGCGGAAAGGGGGAGGGATGTACGGGTCTTTGCGCCGTTTCCGGACTGAAATCGGGTTCGTGATACTGTCCGTCCTGCTTGCTTTTGCGCTCGTCGCCTGCGGCGGCGCGGGCTTTGACGAGGCGAACTCGCCCCGGATCGCGTATGCGGCATTGGCCTCCTACAATGAGGGCGACGAGGAATCCCAATATGTGCGCGTCTCCCTCACCTTTGACCGTGAGATCGTCGTGGCGGAGGGCTATGTGCCGACGATCAAGGTCGCGGGCGTCAACATCGGAGCGGATCGCGTCGATACGGAGGTTTCGGGGAGCGATATGGAGGTTACGATCCGCGTGGACAGGGTGCGCGACGGCGATATGACCCTGTCGCTCTCGAAGGACGCGGATGCGTCGTCCGTACCGGACATTACGGACACAAGTGGAAAATACGCGGCGGCGGCCGGGCGCGTCAAGGCGCTGATCCCGAGCGGGGTCGCGTTGGAACCGGTGTCGGAGGACGGGCGCTCCGGTGTGAAAGTGACGCATGTGTTCAATATTCGCTGCATCGCTTGGCTCGTGCTCTCGGACGGGGGAACGGTCGTTTCGGACTCTCTCATGAAGGGCGCGGACGCGCTCGATGGGGCGGTCGCCCTGCATGGGCATGATTTTTTGACGGAGGACGCGTATGACGTCGCGGCGAATCTCGCGGATACGCTGACGAGCCACTTCGGGGATCGCTACGAATTCACGGCCTCCGATACCGTCGTGACCTTCCGATCCTTGGCTGACGCGGACGCCGCCCTCGAGGTATCGCTGTACGGTTACGCGGAGATCGAATAGACGCGGACTCCGGCAAAACCGGCGCGTCGCTGAGCGGTTTTGATGCACTTTTAAGCCATAAATATGAAAAAATTTTTATTTTGGCCGATTTTGTTGTTTGGACAACATACTTTTTTGCCGCGTTGTTGTATAATCAATTGTCCGCATATCGATCCGATTGAAAAAGAAGGTGACAAACCGTGAAAATGCGTACATTTGCCCGAAAATTCCCCAAACCGATTGTTGTCGGGGCCTTGGTTGCGCTCCTGATCTCGATGAGCGCCGGCGAGGCGCTCGCGTATTTCAATCTGCCGGCCGTGGGCATTTCCCCCGGACAGACCGCCGTTTCGCTGACCGTCGGGCAGACCGTGACCGTCAGCGTGGGCGTTTCGCCCGCCTCGGAGGAACAGCTCCCCGGGTGCGGGATGGCGGAGTGCCCGCAGACCTGCGGCGTGGAGTGCTTGGACGCGCGGGGGTGGTGCCAATGCGCGGGGATGACCTATTCGACTTACTATGCGCAGGTTTCGGCCGCGTCGAGCAATTCTTCCGTCGCGCAGGCGCGTTACGGGAGTGGGACGTTGACCCTTACGGGCGTGTCGCCGGGTACGGCGAACGTCACGCTTACCGCCTTGCTCGAAAAACATCAGCCCGGCAACGCCGTCGTCTCGGTCACGGTGAACGCGGCTCCGGGCAATTCCAATTCCGGTTCCAATTCCGGTTCTTCCGCCGGCGCGGGTTCCG
>JAISGB010000036.1 GCA_031263335.1 Eubacteriales Family XIII. Incertae Sedis bacterium | reverse complement strand
TCCCTCCGTATTCGCGGCCGGTTTTCGCCTTCTGTCGCGATCCCCGTCCGCATTCAATATGATCAGTATACATCTCCGAATATTCAATTTCAAGATCTTTTTTGTCGATCAAACAGTTTTGATTTGGCTCATGAACGAAACTTTTTCCATTTAATAGTTTAGAGACATAAAAGGCGCAATTTCTTGCTTGATTTTGCGAATTTGCCCTATTATTTTTCTCATGCGAGATTTTGAGACCCGGGATTTCCTTATCCGACCATCAAATCCGAGAACCCCTTTTGCCTATGCAGAGCCTTGTAGATGACGTAGGCGATCTCGAAGTCCACCATGCTGTGGATGACGGAACCCACGCCGATCAGAAGGATGACCATCCTGACGGACGTATAGGCGGCCATGTCGCCGTTAAAGTAGAACACGAAGACGACGGCCACCTCGCATACCGCGTGCAGGACGGCGATGAGGAACGAAAACACATGGGACTGCCCGAGGGAGGCCAATGTGCCGGGCCGGCGTTGCAGATAATAGGCGCCGACGATCACAAATACGATGTGAGAGGCGGCCCTGAGCGCAATCACCAAGGGGAAATTCAGGAAAAACCCGAGGAAGGCGCCGATCGTCACGACGACGGCGACGGCGGGATCGATCATCATGGCGAGAAAGATCGCCACATGGCTGGCGAGGGTAAACGACGCCGGCTCCAACACGATCTTCAGCGGGGAGATCATGGGGATCAGGATCGCGATGGCGATCAGCAGGGCGGCGACGGTCAACCGCCGGGGCGTCCACTTCCTCTTCATACTTGCCTCCGTTCCGTCCTATGGCGCAAACGAGCCATGAAACCTGCCACCCTCCCGGCTCCCTCCGCGGCATGGAGGCAGGTGGCATCCAAGACCGCGCGACGGTACATTCGAGAGAGGGAACACGATAGTTTACATATGTCTTGACATATGTAAATACTACCCGACGACCGCCCGTTTGTCAAGGATAAGAAAAGGGACGCCTCATTTCAAGGCAATATTGAAGTTTTCTTTTACAATGAAGTTTTCTCTCAAATCAAAGGTTCGATCAAAGCGACCCAACGATGCGCCGATCGCCGGAACCCGCGACGGTCACACCTTGAAGAGCACGCCGATGTTCTTCAGCTCCGCGACGATGGCGTCGAACGTCTGCCTATCCTTGCACGCGACGGTGTGCAGATGCACGCCGTCGGTGAGTTCGGACAACAGCCCTTCGCGCCCCGCGCCGACGCTGTCCATGAAGTGTCTCACGTCCTCGGGCGAAGCGATGTTGAGTTGGCCGGTCAGATCCCCGTAGTACCGATGCGTGACGATCACATCAAGAACTTCGCCGCCCAAGGCCACGACGGACGACAATTCCCGCTCCGTAGCGTCACGCCCGTGTCTGCACGCGACCTTGCCGATATATCGTCCCGTAACGGGCCTCGACATCATATAGCCTCGGGAGGTGGCGATGATCGCGTTGCCCTGCGCCCGCAACAGGGCGACGTCCCCGACGATGATCTGCCGGCTGACGCCCATACGTCCCGCGAGGACGGCGGCGCTGATCGGATCCCGGCCATCCTCTATCATCTTCAATATCTCGCGCCGCCGCCCTTCGGATTCCATACCGCTTACAGGTTCTCCTTAAGCGCTTCCTCGAAGATGTCCAAGCCGGCCGCGAGCTGTTCGTCCGTGACGCAGAGCGGACAGAGGAAGCGGATGACGTTGCCATAGGTGCCGGCGCTTTCCAGAATCAGCCCCTTCTCCCACGCCGAGGAGACGATCTTGCCGACCAAGGCCGCATTCGGCGTCTTTTTCGCGTCGCTGATGAACTCGATGCCCATCATGGCGCCCACGCCCCGCACATCTCCGATCACGTCGTATTTTCCCTTCCATTCGTTGAATCGCTTCATGCAGGTATCGGCGATCTTCAGCGCCTTGCCCGGGTAATCGTCCCGTTGCATGATCTCGAGGACCTTCAACGCCGACGCGCAGGCCACGGCGTTGCCGTTATAGGTGCCGCCGATGGTGCCGGACGGTACCTTGTCCATGACGCTCTTGTCGGCGACGACGCCGGAGAGGGGCAGGCCGCCCGCCACCGACTTGGCGAAGGTCATGATATCCGGGGCAATCCCCGCTTCTTTGTAGTATTCCGATGCGAACAGCCTGCCGCTGCGCCCGAATCCCGTCTGCACCTCATCGGTAACCATGAGAATGCCCTTGTCGTCGCATATCTTTCTGACCGCCTTCACCCATTCGATGGGCGCGGGGACGAACCCGCCTTCGCCCTGCACGGGTTCAAAGACGATGGCCGCCACATACTGAGCCGGCGAGTGGTTTTCAAACACCGATTCCAATTTCTCCACATAGAAATCTATCGCGTCGGCGCCGGTCAGACCGCCGGGCGCGCGATAGAGATAGGGGAATTCGGCGCGGTATACGCCGTCCGGGAACGGCCCCATGCCCGTCGCATAGGCTTTCTTGGCCGTCATGGTCATGGTCAGCGCGGTCCTTCCGTGGAACGCGCCGGAAAAGACGATGATATTGGGCCGGCCCGTGGCCGCCTTCGCGATCTTCACGGCGTTCTCATCGGCCTCGGCGCCGCTGTTCGCCAACATGACCTGCCGATGATCGCCGCGGACGGGCGCGACCTTGCCGAGCGCCTCCGCGTACTCCAAATACTTCGTGTTCGTGGTGATGTTCATCATGGAATGGAAATACTTTTCCGATTGTTCCTTGACGGCTTCGATGAGCTCCGGCATGCTGTAGCCGATATTCATCACGCCTACGCCGCCGACCCAATCCAGAAAGACGTTCCCGTCCACATCCTCGATCATCGCGCCCTCACCGCGCTCGATGACGATGGGATAGATGGATTTGATGGCCGCGGGCATGACCCGCGCCCTTTTCGCAAAGGCGGCCTCGGCCTTTGGCCCGGGCAACTTCGTTTTTATGCTTGGCAATGATTCCCTTAATGACATGTCTATACCTCCTGTGTGCATTCGTACGATTGATAATGACTAATTGATGTTCATATCAGCGAGCTTCCGGTAGAGCGTGGCTCTGGAAATGCCCAGATCTTTCGCCACCTCGTCCTTGGCGTCGCTGCCGGTACCGTATTTCCGCAGCTTGCTCAATATGATCTCGCTCTCAAATTGTCTTACGCGTTCACCGATGGTGAGCCTGTCGTCGTCGATGAGATCGCTCACGTCGGTCGTTCTGAACAGTCTCGCCGGCACGGCGTCCACATCTATCTCGACGCCCTGCGCCATATTCACGCCGTACTCCACGGCATTTTCCAATTCCCGCACATTGCCCGGCCAAGCATAGTTCTCGTAGACCTTGCGCGCCTCGTCCGTAAATCCGGCGAGGTTTCGGTTCATGAATGAATTGTATTTTTTGAGAAAAAATTGCATCAGCGGGATGATGTCCTCCCTGCGTTCGCGCAGGGGCGGCGTATAGAGGGGGATCACGCTGAGACGATAATAGAGATCCTCGCGGAAGGAACCGTCGCGGATCATCTCCTCCGGATTCCTGTTTGTCGCCGCGATGACCCGTACATTCACGAGGATGGTCCTGTTGCCGCCGACCCGTTCAAAGCGCATGTCCTGCAACACGTGGAGTATCTTCACCTGCAGATGAAGCGGCATGTCCCCGATCTCGTCGAGGAACACGGCGCCGCCGTCCGCCATCTCGAACTTGCCCGGCTTCCCCTTGTCGCCCGCGCCCGTAAAGGCGCCCTTTTCATAGCCGAACAACTCGCTCTCGAGCAAGTTCTCCGGAATGGCGCCGCAGTTCACGGTGACGAAAGGCTTGCCCGCGCGCGAACCCGAATAATGGATGGCCTTGGCGAACATCTCCTTGCCCGTCCCGCTCTCTCCCGTGATGAGGACGGTGGAATTCCCCCTGGCGATGATCGCCGCTTGGGACTTGATCTTCGCCATGGCCGCGCTCTCCCCGATGATGTCGTCGAAGGTGTATTTGAGGGCGCGGGTGTTGATATTGTACGCCAATTTCTGCGCCTCCGCGATATCGCGGAATGAGATCACGACGCCGTCCGGCTTTCCGTCCCTGAAATAGGGCTTGACCGTCACGATGAAATGGAAGGTTCCCCTGTAGCTCTTGTATATCTCCTCGTTCTCCGTATAGCCTTCGCCCGACTCAAGCACCTTGAGCGCGGGCGTACCCTGCATGAACGCGCTGATATGGCTCCCGATGATGTCGGTCTTTCCCGTGTTGAAGAGCTTTTCGGATATGTGGTTGCAATGCTTGATATAGCCGTTCCGATCCACCGCGAATATGCCCTCGTGGGTGCTTTCCAAAATGGCGGCCATCTCGTTGCGCGAACTCTCGCTGTCGTTGAGCATGGCCTGCACCTCGGCTTTCGCCGCCAAGAGATCGGCCATCTTTTCCACGAACAGAACCATGCTGCGGTTCTTGTCGATGAGGATCCGCTTCTGCGCCTCCGTCAACGCGACCAAGCCGACGATCCCGATGATCCGCCGCCCCACCTTGATGGGTGTGCATATCTCCGCCAATTCCCCG
>JAISGB010000274.1 GCA_031263335.1 Eubacteriales Family XIII. Incertae Sedis bacterium | reverse complement strand
GAGGACAGGGATTTTTTTGACGCCGTCGTGCGCGAGGCCATCGAGACGGAATGCGAGTTTTTCGACGCGGGGACGGACGGCGCGGCCGGTCCGGGCGCGCGCGTCGCGTTGCGGTTGCTTGCGGAGGCGCATCCGGCGATCCGTCATCGTCTCATCATCGGCATATTCGGGAAAATCGGCCTTGTCCGGGACATCGAGGCGTCGCATATCGCAGCGGCGGATCGGCTGATCGGAGCGGGCAGGACCGGCAAGTCCGTCGATTTCCCCGCCGGTTACAGATTGGAAACGGCCTACGACCGCGTGATCTTCAGCGGGGGGACGCCGCCGGCCGGTTCGAATGAGGCGTATCCGTTGCGGTTGGCGGATTTGGAGACGAAGGCATCCGAGACAATCCGGTTCCGCTCGTCCGGATCGTTGTTTCGGTTTTCGATCGCCTTGCCGCCGGTTCCGTACAGGGACGCGAACTCATTGCGGTTGGATTTTGACGCGTTGCGCGGGGAAACGGATACGCTGATCCTGCGGACGCGACGACCCGGCGATCGCATCAGTCCCGAGGGGATGGACGGCAGCAAGAAGTTGCAGGATCTGTTCGTGGATGTGAAGACGCCGAGAGCGGAACGGGAACGCGCGCCCCTGCTCGCGTCGGGCAACGACATCCTCTGGGTTCCCGGGAAGCGCAAGACGAGAAAGCACGCGATCCGCGAGAACACAAAAAGAATCTTGATCGTGACCGTTGAATCAATAGAATAAAAACGCTTCAATTGGCGTGACCGTTGAATCGTAACCTTAAAGGAGGATTGGAGAATGGTTTCATCAGACATGACAGACCGTTGGCTTGCGGAGGATGCGCCCTATTTCGACCTGACCTCCAAACTCCTCGGCATCGGGGACGAACCCGCGCGCATCTCCTATTTTTCTCGGCATGAGGCCATCCTCTCCTCGATGGAGGAGGCGGCGCGGCTCCTTGCGCGTACGGGTCTGTCCGTGACGCGAACCGCAATTGATGGGACGCGCGTCGATGAGGGCGAGACCTTCCTATGCGCCGAGGGGGCGTTCGGCGCCGTCCACACAGCGTGGCGTGTGACGTTGAGCTTGCTCGAATATTCCTGCGGCATCTCCACGCGGACCCGACGCTTGGTCGATGCGGTCAAACGGGTCAATCCCAATGTCGCGGTGCTGTCCACGAGAAAGATCTTTCCCGGGACGAAACATGTCTCGATCAACGCGATCCTTGCCGGCGGCGCTTTGCCGCATCGGCTCGGATTGAGTGAGACCATCCTGATCTTTGAATACCATCTGCGGGACATCGGCGGCTACGCGGGGTTGGCCGCGCGGATTCCGGAACTGAAAAACCGGGCCTGCGAAAAGGGGATCTGCGTGGAGGTGGGTTCCCGAGAGGACGCCGTCCTGTTGGCGAAGGCGGGCGTCGACGCCCTGCAGTTCGACAAGGTTCCGCCCGAGGAACTGCGACCGATCGCGGCGGAGATCAAGGGCATCGATCCCCGCGTACGGCTCATCGCGGCGGGAGGCGTCAATGGGGAGAACGCGGTCGATTACGCGGCGTCCGGAGTGGACGCGGTTTCCACCACATGGATGTACTTCGGCAAGCCGGCCGACCTGTCGGCGCGCATCGAGTGAAATCCGATCCGGTTGGCCGATAACAAGTTCGGCTTTACTCAAACGGAACGGCGTGTACCGGAAGAATCCCATGCTTTTTAAGCAAAGGCTCGGTTTGCTCTTTGATGTATGCGGTCAATTCCGTCGGCGACATATCTTTGGTCTCCTCATAGAGCGACACACGAATGGCATTCAGTTCTTTCTCAATCGGATTCAGGCTCTTCATGATCCAACACCTCCATAGGCGTACAAATTATTATGCTTTTGTAGCCCTCGCGCAGATTGACGAGAGCAGTCATTTCTTTCGTTTTTAACTTGTTGATATGCTGAAAATTGAACGATAACACGCCATCAAGCCCCTTTACTGACGCACAGGCAATATGTGTACTGTCAAATCTGTATTTTGCGGGGATAATACGCTCATGCACATATAGATCGGCAAGACGATTCGTTTCTTCGTCGGGTTCAAACACAACAACGTTATACTTCTCAATCAACTCCAACATTTCACTTCGCTTGGGTTCGGGAGCATTTCGAAGTTCAAAAGCCACATATTCCGAAGTATAGCCATCATATTCTCCCGCGCCTATAGCCTCAAACATTTTAACGGTGTCTGCGTGACCGTCGCGTTCTGTATCGAAATAGTAATTGAACATTGTGGTTTCAAGATATAATCTGAGTTTTCTCACTTCACGCTACCGCCTTTCTGTAACTATCAGTATAGCATAAAACACGAGAAAACAATATCCGCCTTCCAAGTGATATCAAAGTGCTATGAAGCCCGTAGCCTTGTCTTTACGACAAACATCGAATTCTCACACCGGGGCTCAATCAGTACAAAGAGCCTGTCGTCGAGGGTGAACGAGATGTCGTTGAGTTCGCCGCTAAAGACAGAGCCGAACAGAAGGTCCTCTCCGGATCCTTAAGGGAACGATGCCTTCGGATATGCGGGCGGATTTGCCCTCCCCGATGTGGCTCGACGGAACAAATTTATCCCGGTTTCCGAAATCTTGGGTTGAAATGCCGTTTTTCATTCCTTTTATATCCATTTTTGTAAATTGAGCCGAAACTTTTTTTCTTGGAGAATATCGAAATTTCAACGAAAATTGCGCTTCAAAAAACTTTTTTCAAAAAAAGTCCAAAAATGTTGTTCAAACAACATACTTTTTGAGAAAGAAGGTTTATAATACTCTTAACGAAAGATTCGAAGCGAAGAATATGTTTTGACTTGAATTGAGAAGCCCGAGTTTCAAGGATCGGCATTTGGAATTATTTGAAACCGGGATTCTTGACTCAGAGCAAGAACGCGCGGGATCGCGCAAGGTGAAGTCTCGTTTTATCGGCCGGATCGCGCGGGGCGCGGATCCGGTTCCGAAGAAGAAGCGGCAGTGCGGAGGCGAACGATGCTTGCAAGGAATATCCAAAATATGGAATGTGGGGGGGTGCGGCTTTCCACCTCCGCCGATAAAGGAAGCGGCAGACGCCCGTCCCGCGCGTCGCGCCGCCTCGACGCGAATCTCGTTTCCCTTGCCGCCGGAGGTGGATCCGGCGCTTCGCGCGTCTGCGCAACGCGCCGCCTTCCGTCTTCTTTTTTGTCTCAGTCATACAATCACATACGGCAATTACCCGATCGCGGCAGTACATCCCGGGCCGCGACGGGTTTTGTGTGTCCCGCATTCATTTGGGAATGAGAGATATTTTTTGGGAGCGGATGAGAAAGGGGGGACGTGCAATTGAAAGCTGACAGTCAGGAAAAGGATTGTCACGGTGGTTATCGGTGGGAGGGTCGAGCGCCTACGGTGTGCGGCGCCTCCCGGAGGGACAACGCTCGTTGTTGTCCGTGAAGATCGAATGGTTCGGATTCGGCAAAGGTCGGATTGTGCAATCCGACCCG
>JAISGB010000251.1 GCA_031263335.1 Eubacteriales Family XIII. Incertae Sedis bacterium | reverse complement strand
TTTCGTCGCTCGTGGCGACGCCGCGAATGATCTCCACCAAGGACATGAGCGGCACGGGATTGAAAAAGTGCATGCCGATCACCTTGTCCTGCCTGTCTGTGAATGTTGCGATTTTCGTGATCGGGAGGGAGGACGTATTGGTCGAAAGGATGGTTTCCGGCGGGCAGAGCGCGTCCAATTCCTTGAACAGCCTCTCCTTCAGCGCAATATCCTCCGAGACGGCCTCGACGACCAACTGCGCGTCCTTCGCCGCGCCGAACTCGTTTGCCGTCCTTATGCGCGACAACGAACGTTTCTTGTCCTCCTCGGACATCCGACCTTTTTCCACCGAGCGATTCAGGTTTTTCTCGATGCCCGCCACGGCTTTCGCCACGCGCTCATCGTTTCTTCCGTACAGGATCACGTCAAACCCCGACTGCGCCGCGACTTGGACGATACCCGCGCCCATCTGCCCTTGCCCCAAGACCATGATCGTTTTGATTTCCATTTTCTCCTCCACTGCTTCATCGCGGGAACGACAGACGACCCGCCAACCGCGCAAGACCCCGATGTCCGCTCATCCCGCTCCGGGCCGATAGGAAACCCCGAAGCGTTCTTCAAATTCCGCCGCCAAGCCATCCCGAAAATCGGGATGCGCGATCGCGATCAGGCTGCGCGCCCTCTGCCGGAGCGTCTTGCCCTTCAAACGCGCGACCCCGTACTCCGTCACGATGATATCCACATCGTTGCGGGATGTCGTAACCGCCGCGCCATGCGCGATATAGGGCGTGATCTTTGAGACGAAGGCGCCGTCCCGCAACGTCGCCGCAGAGGGAAGCGCGATGATGGACTTGCCCAACCCGTCCAAGGACATGCTTGTCCCTCGGATAAAATCGACCTGTCCGCCGACGCCGCTGAACTGCCGGACACCGATGCTGTCGGACACGACTTGCCCCATAAAATCCACCTCTATCCCCGAATTGATCGACACCATCCTGTTGCATTGCGCGACGATCATCGGATTGTTGACATAATCCACGGTTCTCAGAAGCACGGCCGGATTCCGCTCCGCAAAATCGTAGAGCTTCTTTGTACCCATGAGGAAGGTCGAAACCATCTTGCCGTTATCCAAGGACTTCTTTCGGTTTGTCACGACGCCCGCCTCATAGAGATCGACCAAGGTATCCGTCACGAGTTCCGAATGTATGCCCAGATCACGCTTCCGTATCAGCCCCGCCGTTATCGCTTCCGGTATCGCGCCGATCCCGATCTGAAGGGTTGACTCATCCTCGATCAGATCCACGCAAAATTCGCTGATCTTCCGCGCCGCGTCGTTTACGGCGGCGGGCGGCGCCTCCGCCGGCGGTTCCGAGCGGACGACGAAGCGGTCAATCTCGCTCACATGCAGGAACGTATCCCCGTACACGACCGGGAGGCGATCGTTGATCTGCGCCAAAACGATCGTCGCGGACTTTGCGCCCTGTATCGTATAGTCCGAGGAAACGCCCACACAGCAATAACCGTGTTTATCCGGCGGCGTCACCTGCAACAAAAATACATCTATGGGCAAAATACCCTTTCGGAAATAGCCGGGGATCTCATGGAAAAAGACCGGCGTGAACTGTCCATGGCCCTCCGCAATGGATTTTCTCGTATTGGCGCTCGTGAACATGGCGTTGAACGTGAAATTATCCTTGTATTTCACGTCGCTGTACGCGCCCGAACCGACCGAGATCATATGGCATATTTCCACACCCCTGTAAGCCTCCGCATTGTTGACCATTGCCTCCACGAGCGCGGGCGGCTCCCCGACGGCGTGCGCCATGACCACCCTGTCGCCCGATTTGATCAATCGGACCGCTTCATCCGCACCGCAGATCCTTGACTGATAAATATCCTGCCAATCCACCGTTCTGTCCTTTCAAAACCGGATCGATCGCCGATCCGCAAACTCGGGTTCCACTTCATTTTAAACGTAATTTCAAATGTACGGCGGGTTTCGCTTTCCGCGCTTTCATTCAACGCGGATGAGCATCGCGTCTCCCTGCGCCGCCCCGCTGCAGATGCACGCGACGCCATAACCGCCGCCTCGGGCGCGCAACGCGTAGGCCAAGTGCATGAGAATCCTCGCCCCGCTCGCGCCGATCGGGTGTCCGAACGCGATCGCGCCGCCGTCCACATTCACCTTGTTCACGTCCCATTTCGTGATTTCGCCGCTGATCAACGCCACGGCGGCAAACGCCTCGTTCGCTTCAAACAGGGCGATATCATCCACCCCGAGGCCGTATGCGTTCAGCAATTTGTTTGTCGCAAGGCCCGGGACGGTCGCAATATATTTCGCCTCTTGGGACACCTCCTCGTGTCCGACGATCGTGGCAAGGATATCCAAGCCCAATTCCTTGGCCCGCGCCTTGGACATAAGCAACAGCATCGCGGCGCCGTCGTTGACGCCGGGCGCGTTGCCGGCCGTGACGGTCCCGTCCTTTGTAAATACGGGACGCAACCGGGACAGGCTCTCCATGTTGGTATCCGCCCTCGGCGCCTCATCCCGATCGACCAAGACCGATCCCTTCTTTGAGACGATTTCGACGGGGACGATCTCCTTGGACAATCTGCCGTTCTCCATCGCGTCGATCGCCCGCATCTGGCTTCGGCAGGCGAATTCGTCCTGGGCCTCCCTGCTGATGTTGAACTCCTTGCTCACTTCCGAGCCATGCACCGCCATATGCCGATCGTAGAAGGCGCACCACAGCCCGTCATGGATCATCAGATCGACCAATTCGGAATTGCCCATACGCGCGCCCCATCTGTGCGCGTTCGAATAATACGGCGCGTTGCTCATGCTCTCCATTCCGCCCGCGACAATCGTATCCGCGTCGCCGCAACGAATCTTCATGTTCGCCAAGGCGACGCTGATGATCCCGGAGGAACAGACCTTATTGACCGTTATGCTCGGGGTTTCCCACGGAAGCCCACCCTTTCTTGCCGCCTGACGAGACGGGACTTGGCCGCAGCCCCCCTGCAAAACCTGCCCGATATACGCGTAGTCGACCGACGCCGGCTCTATGCCGGCCTTTGCGATCAGATCGCCGATGACAATGCCGCCGAGATCCGCGGCGGTCAATGACTTCAACGCCCCGCCGTGCTTTCCGAAGGGTGTCCGACCGGCCGCTGCGATTACTGTTTCATTCATGATGGATTTCCTTCCCACGTTACTGTTCAATCCTCGCAAGGGTTTTGGCCAATTTTTTCTTTTCCTCAAGGTTCGCCTGCCGCTGTATCATGATGCGTTGCGCCTGCGGACTCCCCGCGCCGTGCATGGATTCGGTCCTGTACCCCACCGCGGAGGTCCCGAGCGTAAGGTTTTCGATCAGCCGCAACGCGCGCAATCGGGTTTCCGCCGATACGCCGTTTGCCCCTTTCAGGTATTTCTCGACATAATGACCGACGGCGTCGCTCCGCAGATCCTTTTCCGACGGCGCCGTCACGACGATGCCGCCCGCGATATCCTCCGCCAACCGGCAGATCTCATACGGAAACCGCGTCACATTCTGCTTGCAGACGTTCGCAAGCAACAGATCGATATAGTAATTCCCCGAAGCTGTTTTGACGCCGTTTGCCGAACTCGCGATCCCTCCGGAAAACAGCGTTTCGTTCAGATGTATCATCTCGATGATCTTATCCTTGACGTGGGACGCCTTTGCGATTCCGTTGTAGTCCGCAATCAAGGCCGCCGCGCCTATCAGGACGTCCCCGACGCCCACCTTGCACCCGCCGTAGCTGTTTCGGTGATAACCGGCAAACCGCTCGACCAACAGACCCACAAAATCGGTCTCCCCGTTGAGAAAGATCCGTTCATTGGGGACAAACACGCGGTCGAAGATCGTGAGTCCTTCCACGCCACCGAACACGCTGTTCCCGACATCGATATCGCCGTCCTCCAACTTTCTCTCATCACAGCTTTGGCGCCCGACGATGATCGTGATCCCCTGCGCGTCCGTCGGCACGGAGAAGGCGATCGCGTAGTCCTTATCCTCCGGACTCAAGGCCATGGTCGGCATCACAAAGACCTCATGCGCGTTGGTGATGCCCGTGAGATGCGCCTTCGCGCCGCTGACGACCACGCCGTCCCCCCGCCGCTCGACGACGCGGAGATACATGTCGGGATCACTCTGCTTGGTCGGCGGGATGCTTCTGTCCCCCTTCGGATCGGTCAGCGCGCCCGCGACGATCAGGTCCTTGTTCTGGACGTCGATCATGTAGCGCTTGAAGCGCTCAAAATAAGCCGTCCCGTATTTTTGATCGATATCGTACGTCGTGGCGTACAGGGCGTTTGAACCGTCGCAGATCACGCACCGCTGAAAACACGACCCTGTTTTCCGTCCCATCAATCGTTGCATCTTCACCTTTTTCATCAGATCGTCCGTACTCCGGTGTATGTGGCTGAAGCGATTTATCTTGTTTCCCGTCAAATGGGATGTTACGGTCATCAAGTCTTCATACGCGGGATCCAAGGCCATATCGTAACTCAGCTTCAGACAGTTCAGCGAGGGCCGCAAGATCGGATTGTCCACATGGTTCTCGATCTTTTCTCCGCCCATCCAGATGTTCCAGTTCATGTTTCGTATGCTTTCCACATACTCGTCGCCGGTCATTAATTGCATTTTACGACACCTCCATTTTCAGCGCCCGCCTCACCCGATTTATGTACAAAAGGACGAAAAGACAAACTTTCGGTCCGACACTCCACCCATAGAGCAAATATCGTGCCGCATGAAGGACAATTCAAACCCGGCATTCTTTTGAGCGGGAAATTTCAAAAAAATCATTGATAAATCGATGTTTTTCGCGATAAAAATGTGAGGCTCGCGCCCAAGGGGGAACCGGCGGCGCAACGCCGCGCGCGCGGGGAAACGCTTGGTGTACAAAATATTGGACAGCTCGATCGAGAGAAAATGCGGCGTTCGCGGATCCGCGCGAATAACAGGTGGTTTCCCGGGGCTTGCGGGCCGGACGCGCTGTCCGGAATACCGGACAGCGTCCAAAATTCCGGACACACCGAGGACACAACCGCGTCCCTATCCGGTCGCTTCAAGGGAATTTCGTTATTTTCCTGCCGGCGCCTCCGCCCGCGTATAGTATTTCAGCTTGTTCGCAAAGGTGGAATGCGTCATTCCCAACATCGCGGCGGCCTTCCGGATGCTGCCATGTTGTTTATAGGCTTTCAGGATATATTCCCGTTCGATGTTTTCCATGGTTTTTTTCAAATTCGACGCCTCGGCGTCGGCGAAAATTTCTGCGGGAAACCTGTTGTTTTTCAGGGGGAAATCCGACAGATCCAACACATTCGACAGGGACATGATCACGGCGTGCTCGGTTACGTTCTTCAACTCGCGTACATTGCCCGGCCATTCGTACGCCTGAAGATGCTTGCACAATTTCAATGTCGTTTCCTTCTCAAACCCATATTGCTTATTGTAGACGCGCACATAATGCTCCAGGAGCGGGACGATGTCCGCGCGTCTTTCACGCAACGGCGGGATGTTGATGGGGATGACGTTGATGCGATAGAACAGGTCCTCCCGAAAGGCGCCTGTCTCGACCATCGCGGCCATCGCATCCGGGCTTTTATTCGTGGCCGCGACGATCCGCACATTCACCTTGATCGGTTCGACAGCCCCGATGCGTGTGATCTCCCGATCTTGAAGCACGCGCAACAACTTCACCTGCATATCGACGGGCAATTCGCTGATCTCGTCCAAGAATATCGTACCCTTGTCGGCGATCTCGAACAGGCCGATCTTGCCGTCGGTATTCGCGCCGGTGAACGCGCCCTTCGCGTAACCGAACAATTCGCTTTCGAACAGATTGTCGGGGATCGCGCCGCAGTTGATCCGAATGAAGTTGTATTTGGCGCGATCGCTGATCGTATGGATGTATTTGGCGATCTCCTCTTTGCCCACACCCGTCTCTCCCTGCAAAAAAACCGTCGAATCGACGTGGGCGACGCGTTGGGCGACAAACAGGATCTCCAACATTTTTTTGTCTTCGGCAATCATATCCGAGCCGGCGGACACCTGTTGCTTGATGAGATCGAGCTCCGTCTTGTACTTGCTGACCAACTCGTCCTTTTGGAATATCTGCCGTTGCAACTGTTCGATTTTGGTCATATCCCTGACATTTGAAACGACTAAGATGATTTTTCCGTTTTTGTTAAAGATCGGGTTGCACGAGACCAAGACCTTTTTGTTCGTCAAAAATATGCTCTGTTCGATGGTGACGGGCTGTTTGGTCCGCAACGCGATCAGCGTACAGGATTCGGAGATGATTTTTCCTTCCAATTCCCGGACATTCGTGCCGATCAATTTCTCCCGTTTCAGACCCGAAATCATTTCGTAACTTCTGTTGATACGGATAATGTTGGCCTTGCCGTCGGTGATGAAGATGCCGTCCAAGGATTTTTCTATTATCTGATCCAAATTCACGGCGAGCTCGCGGACCTTTGTCAATTCATGGATCAGCGATCCCTTGTCAACATCGGACAGCTTCTTCTCATCGCTCAGATCGCTTTCCATATTGTAAGCATCTAAAATATCCATCATCCGTGTCTCTCCGCGACTTCGGTTGAGCGTAAATTATACATCATTTCCCCGCCCTTTTCAATTTCATCCCCTCCATGATATAATATCGGGAAAACGGGTTGTTGCGCGGACTTTCAATCGCCGCGACCCGCAGTTTCTATCGGAGGAGATATGAAGGAAATTTACAAGGACCTGCTCGACCGGTTGCGAAACGGATATCGGGCGGCGATGCATACGGAATACAGCGCGGACGGCATCGTCAAGACCGTCTGCGGCGAGGATGATCCGGAGGCTTGGGAACGGTTGCGCCGCCTCACGGAGGACGGCGCCTTTATCGCGGACGGGCCGGTCAGCCACAGGGAAAACGAAGCGGGGCTGACCGTCGTCGAATATTACATGCCGAAACCGCGCATGCTCATCCTCGGCGGCGGCCATATCGCGTTGGCGTTGACGAAGATGGCAAAATTGACGGATTTTCACGTCGTCGTCTTTGACGACCGCCCCATGTACGCGAACCCGGGTAGGTTCCCGGACGCGGACGAGGTGATCTGCGATGATTTCAGCCGCGTATTCGACAGGCTTCGCGTGAGGGAGACGGATTACGTGGTCATCGTGACGAGGGGGCACAGGCACGACACCGAATGTCTGGAGGGCGTACTCAAGGGCGTCGCCCCCGCCTATACCGGCATGATCGGTTCCCGGCGAAGGATCGCCATCGTATTGAGGCAACTGGAGGAAAGCGGTTACGCGAAGGAGGCGATCGATCGCGTGCATACGCCCATCGGCCTGCGCATCGGCGCCGTGACGCCGGCGGAAATATCCGTCTCCATCCTAAGTGAGATCATCTCCGTGAAACGGTTGGAACACGGAATGACGGAGAGCCGAGCCTGTGATGTCGAGATCGTGGAATGGTTGGCGGCGCACGGGGACGAGGCGGACGCCCTGATCACGATCCTGTCCACGCACGCTTCCGTGCCGAGGGAGACGGGCGCGAAGATGGCGATGACCTACGAGGGCAGAACCGTCAACACCATCGGCGGGGGCTGTGCGGAATCCGATGTGATGAATCAAGCGAGGACCGTCATCCGCGAGGGCGGATACAAGATCGTGACCGTGGATATGCGCGACACAGCCGAGGAGGACGGCATGGTCTGCGGCGGTTCCATGCGGGTCATCCTCGAGCGTACGGACAACGCGCTTGCGCGATGAGGAAGGATTGTATCTGTGTGCGGTTTTGTGGGTTTTTTTAACGGAAGTAAGGAGTTGCACGGCGATCGGGACGCGTTGAAGGCCATGACGGACGCCATTCGCCACAGGGGACCCGACGATGAGGAATACTACGCGGACGACGTCTGTTCCCTCGGATTCAGGCGGCTCTCCATCATCGATCTCGGCGGCGGCGCCCAACCGATGTTCAACGAGGACAGGAGCTTGGTCCTCGTGTTCAACGGTGAGATATACAATTACAGGGCCATCAAGGAGGAACTGACGGCGGCGGGACACGTGTTCGCGACGCGATCGGATTCCGAGGTCCTGCTTCACGGATATGAGGAATACGGCGAGGGGCTTTTGGACAGGCTGCGCGGCATGTTCGCCTTCGTGATCTACGACAAGAATCGGCGCGAGTTGTTCGGCGCGAGGGATTTCTTCGGCATCAAGCCCCTGTATCACGCGATCGTCGCGGATTCCTTCCTGTTCGGTTCGGAGATCAAGAGCTTCCTGCATTTTCCGGGCTTCAAAAAGGAGATGAACGAACGCGCCCTCGAACACTATCTCTCGTTTCAATATTCCCCGGGTCCCGAGACCTTCTTCGCCGGCGTGTACAAGTTGACGCCCGGG
>JAISGB010000221.1 GCA_031263335.1 Eubacteriales Family XIII. Incertae Sedis bacterium | reverse complement strand
CGGCGCAAAGGAACGACAACCTGTCGCCGTAGGTCTCCTTCAAGCCCACCGCGGACGGATCCTTCTCCGTCACGATATGGCAATCGTAACGCGCAAACAGCGGTTGCAATTGCAACAGTTCATCCAAATGCCCGCCTGTACTGGAAATGAACAAGACCTTTTTCATACCGTCGCCCGCCCGATCCGTTCCTATTCCTTCTGCGCGTTCAGATCGACGGGTTCGTTCATCGCGTCCATCAATCTGACCAAGCCAATGCTCTGCTCTGCATAGATATCCCGCAACGCGATCTCCTGCCCTTCCCTCAATTCCGTCAGGGCGGCGATCTCGTCCCTGTAATCGATGTCGCCGTCCGCCATCTTGGCTATGAGGCTCCGCACCACATCGTCCGCGTAACAGGCTTGGCCGACGACGCGGCCCTCCGCCCAAGTGCCGACGAGTCCCGTATACATCCCGGCGATGAAATAATCGCAGGTCCCCTTGTCAAAGAATGCCGCGCCGCCGACAAATTCGATGGACGACAAATGCTCATAGACCGCCGCCTCCGCGTCCCCTTCCTCGAGCGCGGCGAGGGCCGCGTCCAAGTTGCCGATGTTGTTCTGCACGCCCTCGTTGGCAAACTCCGCCGTCATCAGCCAATCGAGACGCAACAGCTCATCCTGTATCAGCTTATACGCCTTGAATATCTTCCTGTTCAGGTCGAGGGCGTTCGCCGCCATCTCCTCGGCGGTCTCCGCGTCCGCCGTGATCCGCGCCGCTCGGTATTCCTCATTGTATCGTACGATCATGCCGTCCAACGCCTGCGCGGCGGTGATCGCGCGATCCACGTTTGCCAACAGATGGGAATTGACCGCGTCGATCGCGGGGTTCCCGTTGCTGTAGCTCTCCTTCAGCGCCTCGAAACCTGTCGCGAAGTTCAAGGGCCGCAGTGGCAATTCATCCAACATCATGGCTGCGTAGCCGTAATACTGTTCGATGGCGCCGGCGCCCGTTTCGCTGTAGCCGCCCTCCTCGAGAAGATCCTTGTTGCTGTGGTACATGCCCGCAAAATACTGCTCGTCCCCTTCGCCTCCCTCGTTCGCGATGGTGGGGACGCCCGAGGCGCTGTAGATGAAGTCCTCGCGATAGGGACTCGGCAGGCCGCCGTCCGCAGTGATGGAAATGCTGCTGCGATCCCCGAAGGACAGGATGCTGCCCCGAATGAAGGACTCCAGTTCCCTCGGGACGCTGACCTTAAAACGTTCCATGGCCTCCAAGGGATAGCCGCCGTCAATGTTCACCAAGGCGAAGGCGCTCTGCGCCCATTCGGGACGCAACCGGACGATCTGTTCATAGGCGCCCGTGGCCCAATCGGCCTCCGTATCCGTCCTGCCCCACTCCTCGGCGCCGTGCGCCACAAAACGCAACGTCTTTTGCGGTTCATAACCGCTCTCCACAAAGGCTTTGGCCATGCCCAAGGTGAGTCCGACGCCGCTTGCGTCGTCGTAAAATGAATGATAGTAGCCGTCATAATGGGCGATAAACAGGATGGTTTCATCGCTCTTGCCCGGGATCTCTCCCCACACGTTGGAGGATCCTGTATCCTCGGTCACCCGGCTGTCCGCAGTGAACTGCACATCGATCTGTTGCGCGCCGCCGCTCTCATAGCCTTTGCTCTCGATTGCCTTACGGATGGCGTTGCTGTCGTCCACGCTGATCGCCAAAGCCGGCGCGTCCGCAGGGCCGCAGATATCTTGGCTCCCGACGCGATCGCCGATCGTTTCCTCCATGAGGCTCACGGCCAAGACCGCCCGCGCGCCCATGAGCTTCGCCTGATAGGCGGGATAGTTGATCCACCAATCATTCTCCTGATCGATCTCGATGAGCGCCAACTTGCCCGTCACATCGATGTTTTCGTAGTCTGCGGCCGTACCCCGGCCCAGATAGACGACGGGGATGGTTTCGCCGGACGCGTGGATATTCACCGCGTAGCCGCCCAAGGTCACATGGCGCGACTTGCCGGACGCGTCGATGAAGTCCAAGCTCGCGCCCCGATAGGTCCAACCGTCGGATGAGACCTCGTCCATGGTGACATTCTTCAGCCCGATGTCCTTCATGGTCTGCTCGATCAGCTTCGCGGCCTCCCGTTCGGCGGGGCTGCCCGCCGAGCGGTTGCCGGTCGCGGGATCGTCTCCCAATTCGGAGAGTTGCGTGGCCAAGGCTTGGCAAAATGTCACGTCCACGGCTTCCGCGTAGGCGTCGTATCCCGCAGGCGCCTCGCCGCGGACCGGCGGCTCCTCCTGCTCGTAATTGCCGGAACCGAGGATCGCGACGACGGCCACCGCCGCCACGACAAGTACGGCGGCGAGGCGGAGGATGATCCGACGCAAGCCGGAACCGCCCGAACCCTTTCGCTCATCGGCGCCGTCCCCGGATCGCTGCTCGGTTTTGACTGTCTCTTCGTCTGCCATATTATCGGCTCTCCTCCGCCTTCGCGGATAGGAACAGATCTCGCAACATGAGTACGGCGACGATGGTCTTCGCGTCGTCCAACTCGCCGGCCATCGCCATGCGATACAGCTCATCCAACGGATATTCCGAAACGTCTATCGCCTCGTTCTCATCGAAGTCCGTCTCCCCCGACGTGAGTTCCGTCGCCAGATAGAAGTGCAGGACCTCGGTGGAATAGCCGATGGACGAATAGGCCGCCGTGAGTCGCCGCAGACGCGCGGCGGTGTAACCCGTTTCCTCCCTGAGTTCCCGCAATGCGGCCGCCTCGGGATCTTCGCCCGCCTCGAGCTTGCCGGCGGGGATCTCCAAGACCGATCGCCCCGCCGCCTTCCGGTACTGGGTCACCATGGGTACCTTGCCGTCCGACGTGAGCGCCGCGATGACGACGCCCCCGTTGTGTTCGACGATCTCACGGTACGATGTGTTCCCACCCTTGACGGAGACCTTGTCGCGTCTGAGATTCAGTATCTTCCCCTCGTAGATCCGTTCCGAGGCCAAGGTTTTTTCTTCGAATATCATCTCGTCATCCGTTTTGACTTCGCGACAGCCGCGTTCGCGGCCTCCTTTATCGTATCCATGAACCCCCGTTCCTCGAGGACGCGCACCGCTTCTTCGGTGGTTCCCCCCGGACTGCATACGTTGACGCGGAGTTGCACGGGATCGGCGTCGCCCTCCAACACCATCCGCGCGGCGCCTAACGCGGATCGGGCTGCGAGCAACGTCGCGTCCGCTTCGCAAAGCCCGTTTTCCACGCCGCATTCGATGAGGGCCTGCATGTACATATAGGCGTAGGCGGGACTGCTGCCGCTGATCCCCGTGACGGCGTCCAACGAGGGCTCCGTCACGGAAACGGTCTCTCCCACCGATCGGAAGACGCGGCGCACGGCCTCATATTCCTCGTCCGAAACACCTTCGCCACGCGCCAAGGCCGTCATCCCCTCGCCCACCATGGCGGGGGTGTTGGGCATGACGCGAACGATCTTGCTCTCCTTGCCCAAGGCTTCCTGTAGGTAGGCAATGCTTATGCCCGCAGCGATGGAGACGAATACGCGGCGCGCGTTCGTCGGATCGGTCTGTTTCGCGTACGCGGCGATCCGGGGGATCGCCGCATCGAAGACATTGGGTTTGAGCGCGACAATGAGGATGTCGGACTCATCGACCAAGGCCCGCAGATCGCCTGCGGCGCGGACGCCCTGCAGTTCCGCCAAGGCATCGGCCTTCGTCCCGTCCGTATCGAAGACGAGCAGATCGGGCGTCTCGCCCCGCGCCTTTGCCGCGCTCGCGTATCCGCGCACGATGGCGCCGCCCATATTGCCCGCGCCCAAAAAACCGATTTTCATCCGACCGTCTCCTTTGACTGCCCGTCCGGGGCTATGCCTTCAAGATCAAGCGTCCCGCTTCCTTCCGCGCGACGACGCGTCCGCGCCCGATCACCGCGAGAGGAAGATGGTCCCTTCTTCCGCGCCGTCGATCATATGGTCCAATATCCCCGTTTTCTTGCCGTTTACGAGGAGCAGGGGCGTTCCGAAGCGCCCCACCGACTTCGCCGCCTCGATCTTCGTGACCATGCCGCCCGTCCCAAAAGGACTCTTTCCGGTCACATCGATCTCGCGTTCCAATCGTTCCGTATCGTCAACCTCACGGATGAGGGTCGCCCCCGCGTTGTCCTTGGGAGATTTGTCGTAGACGCCGTCGATGTCGCTCATGAGGATGAGCAGATCCGCGTTCCACAGGTTGGCCGTGAGGGCGGCCAAGGCGTCGTTGTCGCCGATACTCATCTCCTCCACACTGACGCTGTCGTTTTCGTTGATGATGGGGATCACCTTTTCGTCCAAAAGGGTGAACAGCGTATTTCTGATATGCAGACTGCTGTTGTTGTCGGAAAAATTGTCCCGCGTCAAAAGCATCTGTCCCACGGAAATGCCGCGCTTCGCGAAAGATTTCTTGTACGCCAACATGAGTTCCACCTGACCGATGGCGCACAGCGCCTGCTTATAATTGATGTCGCCGTGCCTGTTCCATCGGCCGATGGCGCCGGCGCCGCTGATCTCAGCGCCGGATGAAACCAAGATCATCTGCTTGCCGCCCTCGATCAGGTTGCTGACCTGATCCGCGATGTTTGCGATGATCTCCGCGTCCGGCCGACCGTCGACGCCGGTCAGCACGTTGCTGCCGATCTTCAGAACGATCTTGCGACCGGATCTCAGGATTTCGTTAGCTTTACCCATTATACATTTAACTCCGTTCCCGCGCAGGTGTCCTCGCCCAAGCGATCCGTGATGGGACGTATGCGGGTTTCCACAAAGTCCTCCACCTGACTCGCGCTCCTGCCGATATACCGCGACGGTTCGAGCAAGCCTTCGATGTCGCCCTCCGTCAATCCGAACGTCGGGGCGATGCGATCGAGCAGATCGTTGGGTCGGCCTTCCTCGTTCACGACGCGCGCCGCTTCCATGGAGCAGATCCTTATCGTCTCGTGGAGCTTCTGCCGGTCCCCGCCCTTTTCGACCGCGTCCATGAGCAGATCCTCCGTGGCCATAAAGGGTATCTCCCGCATGATATGCGCGCGGATCGTTTGCTCGTGGACGACGAGGCCGCCGGAGATGTTGCGCAGAATCCCGACGACGGCGTCTGCGGCCATGAACGCCTCGGGGATGACGATCCGGCGGGAAGCGGAATCATCCAATGTCCGCTCAAACCACTGTGTCGCCGCCGTGGCCGCCGGTACGCCGGCCACGCCCATGATGTATCGGGCGAGGGAAGCCGCCCGTTCACTCCGCATGGGATTGCGCTTATACGCCATGGCGGAGGAACCGATCTGCTTGTCCTCGAAGGGTTCTTCCACCTCCTTCATGCTCTGCAGGAGCCGTATGTCGTTCGTCATCTTGGACGCCGTCTGCGCGACGCCGGACAGGACGGACAACACCTTGCTGTCGATCTTTCTCGTATAGGTCTGCCCCGAAAGCGGGACAACCTCCGAAAATCCGACCTTGTTCACCACAAGGCGTTCCAATTCCTTCACCTTTTCCTCATCTCCGTGAAAGAGCTTGAGGAAGCCGGCCTGCGTACCCGTCGTCCCCTTGACGCCGAGCAGGGGTAGGCTTTCCGCCAAAAACGACACGTCGAGATAGTCATAATAGACGTCTTGGAGCCAAAGCGACGCCCGCTTCCCCACCGTGGTGAGCTGGGCGGGCTGAAAATGCGTAAATCCGAGCGTGGGCAGATGTCTGTACCGCATCGCGAAATCCGCGAGCGCCGCGCAGAGGCGGGCGAGCTTCTCCCCGAGCAGACGCAGAGCGTCCCGCATGACGATGATGTCGGTATTGTCGCCCACGTATGCGCTGGTCGCGCCGAGGTGTATGATCGGCGCCGCGCGCTTCGCCTGTAATCCGTAGGCGTGGACATGCGCCATCACGTCATGCCGCACCTCCCGTTCCCGCGCCTCCGCTTCCGCGTAATTGATATCGTGTTCGTACTTCTTCAGCTCCGCGACCTGCGCCTCCGTGATGGGAAGGCCCAGTTCCCGCTCCGCTTCCGCAAGCGCGATCCACAGCCTTCTCCACGTGGAAAACTTCACGTCCGGCGAGAAGATACGCGCCATCTCCCGGCTCGCATATCTGCTCACGAGCGGGTTCACATATATTTCATTGCTTGGATTTTCCTGCATCATTCCGACCTCCCGGCCGCGCGCCCGTATCCCCTTGGCGCGAAACCGTCGATCGTATACTCCGCAACAAGGCGCGCGTCGCGCCGATCCCGGCTCCGACTCATCACATACGCAATATTTTACACCATTTCACGCCGCGTAACAATCCCGACCCGACAAGAAAAAATCGGTACAGTGCAATCGCTATACCGATTTCGCTTGCGAGATTGCCCTATCTCACATAAGGCTTGGAACCGCAAGTCCTGTTGGCTAACCTACCATCAAATGATACAATGCACACCCCCTGAAATCAAATCGTTTTGCATTAGGCTGAATCGTTTGATATTGGAGGGAATCGTTGGACAGTCGGATTCGTGAATCCGCCGGACGACTCGCTAATAATATGGTTAAACCGACAATTCTTGCTCAACAATTTCACACAGTATGTGGCAGAGTACCATATTCGCCTCTTGAATCAGAGCGGCATTGCATTCAGGTATTAGAATAAACTCGTCTGCAATCCG
>JAISGB010000187.1 GCA_031263335.1 Eubacteriales Family XIII. Incertae Sedis bacterium | reverse complement strand
CCTGAAATGCCATGAATCCATCGATCTCATCATACCGAGGGGTTCCAACGAATTCGTGCGGCACATCATGGATCGATCCGACATCCCCGTCATGGGCCACTCCGACGGCGTCTGCCACGTCTATGTGGATCGCGCGGCGGATATCGACAAGGCCGTGACCATCATCCGAGACAGTAAGGTGCAATACGCCGCGGCCTGCAACGCGGTGGAGACCGTCGTCGTCCACGCGGACATCGCGGAGGTTCTGTTGCCCCGGTTACAGAAGGAATTGGAATCCAAAGGGGTCCTCATGCGCGGATCGCCCCGCGTCGTCCGCATTCTGACGGGTATCGAACCCGCGTCGGACGCGGACAACCGCGCCGAATACTTGGATTTCATCGTGAGTCTCGTGATGGTGGACGACATCGGCGCAGCCATCGAGCACATCAACACGTACGGATCCCATCATACGGATTGCATCGTGACGGAAGACGAGATCGCCGCCGAACGGTTCATGCAGTCGGTGGATTCCTCCGGCGTATATCAAAACTGTTCCACGCGGTTCGCGGACGGTTTTCGCTACGGCTTGGGCGCCGAGGTGGGAATCAGCACGGGCAAACTCCACGCCCGCGGCCCCGTGGGTCTCGAGGGCTTGGTGACCTACAAATACCGTCTGCGCGGAAACGGCCACATCGTGGAAGACTACGCGGAAGGCCGCAAGCATTTTCAATTCAAGGATCTATAGAAAACACTAAAATCAAAACTGCTCAACCGTTGCCTATTCCCTGATTTTGTAGGAATCGCGTCCCGCTTCGACAGTAAGCTCATCCCATACTTCGTCCCGCAGATAGTCGGGGTAGAGGTGTTCGATGCCCGCGATCTCATCCCGCGAGAAGAATTTCAGTTCATCCAAGATCTGATCGTCGCCCAATTCCGGATCCTCACCGAGTTCCGCCTTGCCGCCGATGACGCGGCCGATGAAGAAATTGACGAAGCGTTGCCCCCGTTCATCCG
Source organism: Eubacteriales Family XIII. Incertae Sedis bacterium (assembly GCA_031263335.1). GTDB lineage: Bacteria > Bacillota > Clostridia > Peptostreptococcales > Anaerovoracaceae > JAISGB01. Next base: position 2,484 of record JAISGB010000187.1, on the reverse strand, counting down.
AGACTTCCTCCACATGCCACAGCAATCTGCCCACATGCACGATCAGCCCCGTCTCCTCGAGCACTTCCCTTATCGCGGCGTCCCGCGAACTCTCCCCTTCCTCGATGGCGCCGCCGGGCAACATCCATATATCCTTGCCGTCATGGTGTTGGCGAACGAGAAGAATGTCGCTCGCCTCGTTTTGCACGATGATCCGTACGCCTCCTTGCCACATAGCAACCTCCTTCATATTATTATAGGTAAACTGCTCAAAGGCCGCGATAGTTTTGATTGGGTTCGTTTCTTTCTGTCCATACCTATCTTTTTCCGCGAATCTCCGCCCGGACGGTTGCGGCGGCGCGGGCGATCGCTTCTTCTGCGGGCAGTTCCATCGCCTCCGTCGCTCGCCTCGGTTTGTATTCCACGATACCTTCGACCGCCTTCTTGCCCACGGTGATCCGAATGGGGACGCCCAAGATATCGGCGTCGTTGAACTTCACGCCGGGCCGTTCATCCCTGTCGTCCAACAGGGCTTCCACGCCCTCGTCGATCAGATCCGCATAGACGCGTTCCGCCGCAGCGCGTTGCGTTGCGTCGTCCGGTTTCACCAAGGTGACGATGACGTGATAGGGGGCGACGGACATGGGCCAAATGATGCCTTTGTCGTCGTGGTTCTGCTCGACGACGGCCGCCATGGTCCTCGTGACGCCGATGCCGTAGCAACCCATGACGATCAACTGTTCCTCCTGGTTCTCATCCCTGTAGCGCGCGCCCATGGATTCACTGTATTTTGTACCCAACTTGAATATCTGGCCGACCTCTATGCCTCGCGCCACCGACAACGGTTCGCCGCAGACGGGGCAGGGATCCCCCTCTCCCACCAACTTCAGATCCGTCACGATGTCGCCCTCGTAGTCCCGCCCGTAGTTCACGTTGAGCAGATGATAACCCTCCTTGCACGCGCCGGCGCAGAGGTTTCGAAGCCCCGGCAGTTCACTGTCCACCACGATACGGCAATCATGCAGACCCGTGGGACCCGTATAGCCGGCCACGCTGCCGGTCGCGGCGCCCATGGCCCGCTCATCCGCGAATTCGATCATATGCTCCGCGACGCCCAACGCGTTGACCAATTTCGTCATGTTGAGTTCCCGATCCCCGCGAATGAAGGCCGCAACGTATTCCTTCAGCCCTTGCTCGTCATGCACGGCAAAGAGCAACGCCTTGACCGTCTTTTCCTTGGGCAGACCGAGGCAGTCGGCCACCGCTTCTATGGTCTTGGCCCCGGGTGTGGGCGCTTCCGCGACGGGCAATACGGCCTCATTCGAAGGCGCGGCGTCCGCGCCGGCCGCCCGTTCGGCGGTGGCCGCCATCTCGCAATGCTCGCAGTAGACGACATCGTTCTCACCATATTCGCAGAGGGCGATAAATTCCTGCGTGTCTCGGCCTCCCATCGCGCCCGAATCCGCGTCGACGGGACGAAAAGCCAACCCGCAACGGCTGAATATCTTCTCGTAGGCGTCGTACATGGCGCGATAGCTCCGATCCAAGCCTTCCCAATCTCGGTCGAAGGAATAGGCGTCCTTCATGATGAATTCGCGGCTGCGCATGAGTCCGTATCTGGGCCGCGCCTCGTCGCGATACTTGGTCTGTATCTGATAGAGATTCAGGGGCAACCGACGATGGGAATCAATCTCATTTCTGACAATATCGGTAAACACCTCCTCCGCGGTGGGTCCGAGGCAGAATTCCCGCCCATGCCTGTCCTCGACGCGCCACAACTCGGGTCCATAGGCAAACCAACGTCCGGATTCACGCCACAGTTCCGCGGGTTGCATGGCCGACATGAGGATCTCCTGCGCGCCGGACGCGTCCATCTCCTCACGGATGATGGCCTCGATCTTTCGGACGGTGCGCCACCCGAACGGCATGAACCCATAGATGCCGGACACCGTCTTGCGGATCATGCCGCTGCGCAGAAGCCAGATGTGGCTCGGTATCTCCGCTTCCCCGGGTACTTCACGCAATGTGTTGATATGCGCCTGTGACAATCTCATGTCTCCCTCTCCTTCCGCTTCTTCAGCAACACCGCGGCCTGCGCGCCCATGCCTTCCTCACGTCCCGTGAATCCAAGCCCTTCCGTCGTCGTCGCCTTGACGCTCACGCGATCCGGCGGGATGTCCAAGGCCGCCGCCAAACGACGCTCGATGGCGTCGATGTACGGCGACAGGCGCGGCCGCTCCGCGACGACGGTCATGTCCGCGTTGCCCACCGTCCAACCGTCCCGCTCGATCAGCGCCTTCACCTTATCCAACAACTCCAAGCTCGAAACGCCGCGATAGGCTTCGTCGGTATCGGGGAAATGTCTCCCGATGTCGCCGAGGGACAGGGCGCCCAACAGGGCGTCCATCAGGGCGTGGGTCAGGACATCCGCGTCGGAATGACCCAGAAGCCCTCGGTTATACGGTATCTCCACGCCGCCCAGAATGAGCTTTCTCCCCGCCGAAA
>JAISGB010000152.1 GCA_031263335.1 Eubacteriales Family XIII. Incertae Sedis bacterium | reverse complement strand
ATTCGTGCCGCGCCAACAAAAAATATCTGTACCCCGCGCAAAAAATATTCTTGACAAAATAAAAAAGCCGTGTTTAAATAAATCAAAACCGTAGATGCGGAAGTAAAACTATCAGCGCGTGCACAGAGAGCCGGGGGCGGTGGAAGCCCGGACAAAAGCGGGATAGAACAATGGGCCGCGGAGGGCGTTCCTGAAAGGCAAGGCCGAATAGGGGATGACGGCCACTCCCCGTAATAGGAGTGGAATGTGTTGGCATTCCGTGAGCCGGGCGTGCGTTGCGCGTCAAACAAGGTGGCACCGCAGGTAAATGTTACCTGTCCTTGTGAATTTTTGCAAGGACAGGTATTTTGTTTTTGGCGGGGCCGAAAGGAACGGAGGGAATCGATGAAAGGAACGAAGAAGATCATGACGAAGGTTATGGCGATGGCGGCGGCGCTGCTGTTCGCTGCGGTTTTGTTTGCGGGTTGCGGCGGCTCGGGCGAAGGCACCGGCTCGGAAACGGAATCCGCGTCGGGCGGACAAACGGACGAAACGACGGACGGCGCGGCCGGGAAAGTCTACAAAATCGGCATCGTGCAATTGGCGGAAAACGGCGCTTTCACGGAAATGCGGGAGGGCTTTCTGAATCGTCTTGGAGAGATCGGGTACACGGACGATATGCTGGACGTGGACTATAAGAACGCGCAGGGCGACATTGGTACGCTCAACACGATATGCCAAGACATGGCGAAGTCGGACAAGGACATTGTCGTTACCGTCGCTACGCCTGCGGCGCAAGCATATGTCAGCCAAGAAAGCGATATCCCGCTCATTTTCATCTCCGTGTCCGATCCCGTGAACGCCGGGATCATGCACGCGTTGGATACCCCGGATCGCAATGCGACGGGTTCTTCCAACCTCGTCCCCGTGGCAAATATCTTTGAAATGGCGGCGGAGCTCACACCGGACGCCAAAAACTTCGGAATTCTCTATAATACCGGGGAGGCCAACGCCGTTTCCACGGTCGAGAACGCGAAAGCCTATCTTGACGCGAACGGCTATACGTACCGCGAGGCGACCGTCACGAATTCGTCCGAGGTGCAGCAGGCGGCGGAAATGCTGGCCTCCGGGTCTGACGCCATTTACGTACCCATAGACTCCATGGTGCAGTCGGCCATGCCGCAGGTGGCGCAGATCGCGAAAGACGCCGGTGTTCCGGTATACGGAAGCTCCCCCGTAATGGTGCTGGACGGCGCCTTGGCCACGGTCAGCACAAACGACACGCAAGTGGGCGCCGCGTCGGCCGACATCGCGGACAAGTATTTCAAAGGCACACCCATCGCGGACATTCCGGCCGTGACGATCAGGGATTTCATCTCGGTGATCAACAAAACGACGGCGGATGGCATCGGTGTGGAAATACCTGCGATTTACGCGGACGCGACAATCGTCGAATAGGAGTTCCGCATGGACGTGTTTGGAACGTTGCAATTGGGATTCGTCTACGCGATACTGGCCCTTGGCGTATTCATTACCTTTCGGGTGATGAATACGCCCGACCTGACCGTGGACGGAAGCTTTACGCTGGGTCTGGCGGTTTCCGCCGTTTTCACTGCGGACGGGCGGGCCGGCCTCGGGCTTTTGTTCGGATCGATCTGCGGCGCGCTTGCGGGCGCCGTGACCGGATGCCTGCAGACCAAGGCCGGCATACATCCCCTGTTGGCAGGCATCCTTACGATGACGGGATTATACAGTGTTAATTTGTTAATAATGGGAGGTGCGCCCAATATATCCCTTCTTCGGGAAACGACCGTTTTTTCGGAACTGAAACGGCTCTTTGCCGGAGCGGGCAAGGATGCGACGGTACTCACGGCCGTCGTGGTTTTGACCTTGCTCTGCATTCTGGGCTTGGGATGGTTCTTCCATACCGGTATGGGCCTGTGTATGCGGGCCGCCGGCGACAACCCGGGCATGGTGCGCGCTTCGTCCGTCAATTCGGACGGCGTATGCATACTGGCGACCGCCCTGTCAAACGCCTTTGTCGGGCTTTCGGGCGCGGTGCTGGCGCAGTACCAGGGCTATGCGGACATAAACGCGGGAACGGGCATCGTCGTGGTCGGGCTTGCCTCGGTCATAATAGGCGAGGTCGTCATACGGAGGCAGTCCGTTTGGGGCGGGTTGCTGGCGGCGGCCTTGGGCGCGATCGTCTACCGTTTTTTGATCGCCTTGGCGCTTTACATGGACTTTTTCCCCGCCTATATGCTGAGATTGGTTTCTGCGGTGATTGTAGCGGTCACGCTCGCGATACCCAAGATGCGCGAAATTGCCGAAAACGCGCGGGTGAAAAGGGAGGGTCGGCGAAATGCCGAAAATGCGTAACACGAGAGAATCCGTGAGCCGGAACGCGGAAAAATCCGACGAACCGAGAGTCGGCGGAATGCTGGAAATGCGTAATGTGAGAAAAACTTTCCAAGCCGGAACGCCGAACGAACAGCCGGGATTGGTCGGAGTTTCCCTGCGCGTGGAACGCGGCGATTTCCTGACCGTCGTGGGGTCCAACGGCGCGGGCAAAACGACGCTGTTCAACGCGGTCGCGGGCATCTTCCCCGTGGACGGCGGAAGCGTTTTCCTCGACGGCGAGGACATCACCTACCGGAAGGAACACGTCCGCGCCAAAAACATCGGCAGGCTTTTTCAGGACCCCAAGACGGGAACGGCCCCCGGATTGACCGTCGAGGAAAACCTTGCCTTGGTGTATTCCAAGGCCACGGGCCGGTTTCCGCTTCGCTTGGCGCTGCGCGCGTCCGACAGGCGGCACTTTCGGGAAGTGCTGTCGGGTCTCGATATGGGGTTTGAAAACCGCTTGGGCGCGAAGGTCGGCCTGCTTTCCGGCGGCCAGAGGCAGGCGCTCACCCTGCTCATCGCCACGCTGGTCCCGCCGAAGCTGTTGCTGCTGGACGAGCACACGGCGGCCCTGGACCCGGTGGCAGCCGCGAAGGTGATGGAACTGACCGCGCAAATCTGCCGGCGAAGCGGCATAACCACATTGATGATCACTCACAATGTCGGCGCGGCTCTCACGACGGGAAGCCGGACAATTATGATGGACCGAGGGAAGATCGTCATGGATTTGAGCGGCAAGGAACGCGAAAACATGACGCCGCGGGATTTGTTCCTGCGTTACCGCGAAACGACGCGCAAGGAATTGGACAACGACAGGATGTTGTTTTCGGAGGAGGAAGCATGATACGGCATATGGCTCTGTACACATTGACAAAGAAGGCCCACGATGAGGGTATCGACGGGGTTGTGGAAAAATTGGACCGATCCGTAAAGGCCATGGTCGGCCGAGTAAAGGGACTGATCCACGCGGAGGTGACGCTGAACCTGGCGCAGGATTCCCCGCGCGATCTGCTTTTCTACAGCGAGTTCGAGCGGGCGGAGGACATACCGCCCTATCTTGAAAGCGCGGTACACCGGGCGCACGCCAATATGGCGGACGCCTATGTGGAGAACAAGGAGGGCGTGGACGCGAAGGCGTAGGGGCATCCGCCGTTACGGTTCACTTTGGGTTCAATCGCGCGTTTTCCGGCTTTCGGTTCCGAAAGACCGAACAAACCCGCCCGTATACGCCGAAAAGCGCATCAAAACGGCATCGCCTTGGAGCTTGCGGAGAATTTCTGCATCCGCTCCGGGCTGAGATGGGGGCAAGGCGCTCGACGCGTTGGTCGAAAATATCCGGGGAAGCAAGGCTGCGGGCAATCGTTTTGTCGAACCGAACTTTCCCAAATTCCTGTACAACATGATCGCTCACATGAGTTGGCGCGTACAGGCAAGGCGCTATGGCCTGAAGGCAAAGCAGCTCTATGATAAGGCGGAAGGGGTGCGTTGAATTGTTCAAAACCACCGGTTGCGCAAGCGCTTTGTGCGCATCCGCCCGTTTTGGCAATTATTCAAATTTGGCTCCGTCCAACATGTGG